>JAWXAT010000032.1 GCA_034439615.1 Oligoflexia bacterium
ATCCGTCACAGCTATTGATTTTAATGTGCGTGAATAAAAATAAAAAACCGTGAAATCACAACTAAACACATGCCAAGTGAAATTTTCTTAAATCTTTGAAGACAGGAGGAGGAGGAGGCAGGAGGAAGGCGAGTGCAATCGAGCGAGCACTTGTGATTAGTGGTTGTGTTCGTAATGGCGGAGAGGTCTAAATAGGGACAACTCCACCAAAACCATCAAGATTGTTCGTGTTGAGGAGGTTAGTAAACATGAGTACTAAGAAAATAAAATACGGTGTCCGTGATGTTGAAGTGGAATACGGCCCCCTGACTTTTGCGAAAGTATTGGAGTCTCATCGTCTTAGCGAGGACATGTCTCAAAGAGAATTTTCAGAGTTGTTGGGTATTTCGCAACAGAGTCTTTGTGATCTAGAAAAAGGGAGAAAAATTCCAACCCCTGAAAGGGCCGCCAGAATTGCAAAGAAACTTGAAGAGCCTGCTGATTATTGGATAAAATTATCTCTTCAAGATATGTTGCGCGCTCAGAATTTTGATTATGAAGTGAACTTGTCTGGGCCCTCAAAAAGAAAAAAAGTCTCTGGAGAATGAACTTTGTTATTTCTTATTCCAAGTACGCCTATTTGTCAGATGACTTTCAAGAAATCTTAGACTAAATAATTGAGACATGAAGTCCGCTGAAAGTAAAAAACTCAAAGAAATTGTTGTATTACTTAAAAAGGAGTTCGACCCTTCGCGCCTTTTTCTCTTTGGATCCCGCGCCAACGGTTCAAATAGGGCAGATTCTGACTATGATTTTGTTTTAGTGATTCCAGGCCTAAAGAATCGCTTTGCGGCTGAAGTTAAAGCACGCTCAATGGTACTCAGCAAATTTAATATTTCAGCAGATATTTTTATATATTCCAAAAAAGATTTTGATCAGTGGAAGAATGAGCTGAGCTCAATCCCTGAGACGGCCCTTAATACTGGGAAAGAGATAGAGCTTGGCTAGGCGAAAGATCGTTAAGCAATGGCTTCTCTATTCTATTAGAGATCTAAAACAAGCCCAGAAAATTTTAACGATGGGGCCTGAAATGAAGTACGGAGCAGCCTTTCATGCACAGCAGTGCGTGGAAAAGGCTGTGAAAGCCTACCTTGTATCCCAAGATAGCCGACCTCCTAGAATTCACGATATTGAAAAACTTGGGAACATAGTAGCCGAAATGAATGTTGAATTGGCCAGATTGGTAAGAAGGTCAAAGAGGCTCACTCGTTTTGCTGTTGCCTATCGTTATCCAGATGCAGAATTGAAAGCAGTTACATTTTCTACAATCAAAAATCACGTTAAGCTAGCAAAAGCCATTTACGATTTAGTCTTACAACTAATAGGGAAATAGCTGACCATTTGTCACTAGAATGAGTAGCAAAGCTTGATTTGAATCATAATGTACTTCATGACTAAGTCCGCCAGCGGACTTCATTTTCTTAAGTCAGAATTCATCACCCTATAGAGTTAGGCATCTAATAGAAGCCTAACTTCATAGGTGTAATCTTGTGGTACTCATTTCACGTTGTATTTCGAAACAAACATCGGTCAGAAACTATTTCTTTTATGTATATCAAAACTGCACCAATTATCAAAAGTAAACTAAATGGTTTACTTTAACGATGATGAACTTGATTCTATATTCCACGCTCTTTCGGATCGTACTCGGAGAGATATTCTAAAGCGTCTTGCCTACCAAGAATTGGGCATTCGGGAACTTGCTGACACCTATGAAATGTCTTTGCCGGGCGTATCAAAACATATTCGCGTTTTGGAAAAGGCCCACCTAGTTAAGACTTCAAAGGAGGGGCGCGTGCACCGTTGTGTAATTCAATTTAAATCTCTCCAAAAGGCCTCTGATCAGATTGAATTTTATAAAAAGTTTTGGACAAAACAGTTAGATGGCATTGAGAAATTTGTTGAAGAGATAGCAAAACAAAAAAGAACTAAAGGGAGAAAGAAAAATGGATAATTCAAAAACAATTGAACTAACTAAATCTATCAAAGGCTCAGCAGCTGATGTTTTTGAAGCACTCAAATCTGGCCTTTTATTCAAGGCAACGGGGATCAACAGTGGTAATTTTAAGCATGATTTCCGAGAAGGCGGCAGCTACTCGCTCGAATGGAATTCTGGTGGTAAGTGTTTTGGTACATACAGACAAATTATTCCAAATCAGAGCATAACCTTTTCTTGGACAAGCGCTGATTGCAAAGGTGCGACACCGGAGGATACAACGGTACAAGTCACACTCATTGAGCGAGGCGGTACTTGTGAACTTAAACTTATTCATGAAGGGTTGAAACCAGGATTTTCCTTTGATGATCACCTCAGTGGTTGGACGACCTCAATAGATGACTTCAAAGCTGATCTGGAAAAATAATTGAATGAAATCTGATAGTCTCGTGCGAGCTGGCAACTTTCAAATCAAATGACTTTATTGGAGAGCTTGATTTTTGGACTGATACAAATTTTTAACGATATTCATTATTTTGATGATTAACAAAAGTAGGCCGCGTTCTTAAAATTTGGCGGAGAAGGGGGGACTCGAACCCCCAAGCCCTTTCGGGCGCCAGATTTCGAGTCTGGTACCTTACCAATTAGGATACCTCTCCGAAATAAAAAAACCCGAATGCCTAAGCACTCGGGTTTTTTAAATCTTAGAATAACCGCTTAGCGACGTTTTTTGCGCTTGGTAGCTTTTTTCTTAGCGGTTTTCTTTTTTGCTTTTCTTTTTTTTGCCATTGTCTCTCTCCTCCTTATGATGGTTGAGACTGTGATATCCGAACTGCAACTAACCTCATTGTTAATTTCATTGTACGGGTGAAAGCGCCTGAGTCAATAGAAAATCTTCATCAAAACGCATTCAACGTCGGCATATGTGTTGCTCAGATGTAATTATATGTGGATTACGAAACTTTTTATTCTATTTATGCTCAATTATTTCGTATTGCGGACATTAATTCGCCGTCGCGGATCACTAATTTCACTTAAAAACACCTCGCAAACACGTATTGAGTTCGTTGAACAGCTGTTGATGACCATAAAAACAGGTAAATCATATGAAAGTGCAGCTCATGAAATGAGTTTTGCGAATAATTTATGGAAAAAATGGATTCAACAATCAGAAAATGCTTCGACTTATGACCAGTTGGGACAAAAAAATAACGAAATTGTACAAATTTTAACTTTTTGCAGGAAATATTCTTCGCAAAGTTATCATTTGCTCAGTTTTTTCAGAAAAACTATACGTCAACGAGCTCGTTTAGAACAAAAACAAGCCCTCATGACACTTCAAGCGAAAGCGCAAGCCATTATTAGTGGATTAATATTTGCGGTTTTGGTGCTCACGCAATGGTCTATCAATCCAGATTTCAGCATTTTTTTAACTACAACGATGGGTCGACTCGTTTTTGTAGCGTGTTTTACATTTGTTGGCTTAGGAATCGGAATTGTTTTTCAACTTTCTAAGCCTCGCGAGGTGGAATTGTGACTACTCCGGTTTTATTAAGCATTCTTTTTGATTTAAGAGTTCAGCTTAAACTTGGCCGCTCAGTTCCACATTCATTAGAAGAAATACTCAAACATAGAAGCGATGCATTTTCAAAATCACTTAAAATGTGGCTGATGAAGCTTCAAGCGGGTTCAAATTCAAATCAAATCATAGAATTGTTGCCTGAATTAAAAAAAACACACGCAAGAAAAGCCTTTTTATCGATTTTAGAACGTGGAATCAGGGGTTCTCCCATGGATTCTGTTTTGGAATCATTTGAAGAAGAGCTTTTTATGAAAATGGAGAATATTTTTGAAACAAGGATTCAAGTACTGCCATTAAAACTATTGGTACCTCTCATGTTACTCGTTTTACCTGGCGTCATGGGTATTTTGTTAGGCCCACTCTTGGCGCTCTTTTCTAGGGGAAATTTATGAATATAATATTACTCTCGACACTCATCGTGTTTTCTCATGTTTCACATGCTGCATTCACAAAGCATGAGAAACAAGATTATTTCGATAGGCGATTTATTGAACTAACCCATCATTTGCACAATCGTAAGCAAAAAAAATTAGCAGTTTTTGTTGAACAACAAGAACAAGATCTTGTCGGGTGCCGTGCGCTTAGAAAAGGACGTGGCAGTACAGATTCACTCATTAAATGTATGCGATTTTTAAAGCGTGAAACTGATTTGGCAATTCATTCTCCAGGGCATAAAGAGCTTAAAGAAGATCTGCTTATCTTGTGTTCAAAGCTTTCAAAGTCGCAAATTACCTCTGAAAAATTTATCCAGTCTAAAATTTTAAAGCAGTTGGGCAAAGATTGGAATTCTTGCACTCATAGTCTATGGCAGCAAATTTATTTGACGGCCTATGCAAATTTTGAAGCGGATCCGGTATTTGTGGTTGCAATGATCCGGCTGGCGGAAAGCGGACTACCTGTTGATAATTATTGGGGTTTAAAGATCCAAAGGCTCCTTCGAACACCATAAGTTTTATTGGCCCGGGTGTTGGATACGTCTGTTAAGCATGAAACCAGTCTTTCATTTCAAATCCAATAGTACTTATCGGTTTAAGCGCCGGTTGGGTAGTGGGGGTACCGCCGAAGCACTCTTGTATTCGCGTGACATCGCGGGTCTTCCTTCTCAAGATGTGGTGCTTAAAGTTATTAAAGATTCTAAAAAAGATGGGTTAGATGAGCTAATTAATGATGGAAAGCGACTGAGTCAGCTTCGACACCCACACATTGTTGCAACTTTTGGATTTGAAAAAATAAATGAAAAAGAATTTGGTCTTCTTCTAGAATATGTACCAGGGTGTGATCTCAAAAAGTTAATTCCAGTTATCCACAAATCCACATGCCAAGGATTAGTTGTCTTTATAATATCGCGAATGCTCGAGGCGTTGTCGTTTGCGCATGAACAGGGCATCGTTCATGGCGATGTGAGTGCTCGCAATATTTTGGTCTCAAAAAAGGGTCAGTTAAAGCTTTCTGATTTTGGATTAGCCGTTAAAACTCACGCAGCGCAAAATGGCAGAAAAACAAAAGGAAGCATTGATTATTGGTCTCCCAAACGTTGGCAAAATGGTGAGGCTACTTTGAGTAGTGATCTTTTCGCTTTAGGCATTATTGCCTATGAAATACTTAGTGGTGAAAATCCGCTTAGAAATGACGACGTGGCAGGGGTTAAGGAGAATTTAGATACATTTTTAAAAAACCGAAAATGGAATGATTTTTTATCTTGGAAACCATTTTTTGATGCGCTTTTTTGTGATTCTGAGCAACATCTAATGGCTCGTGAACTTATCGCGCTTGTTCCTCACGACAATAACCCTCAAGTTGAACTACAAAAAGTGCTAGCTTCGTGTTTTCGGGGTACTTCACTTCTTGAAACCTCATCTCGGACTGTCACTGTGATGGTGGAGAAGCTTTTCACCCGAAAAAAATATCGCACAAGAGTGTTTGCGGCCTCTGTCTTATTTATGTTGATCGGACTTCTTCCATTTGCAACCGGAACTGATCACACCGTGGCGGGAAGATTTAGACCTTATTCATTAACCGTAACATCTGACCCCTGGGGTGAGGTATTTATCGACGGAAAATCAGTTGGATACACACCACTTCTCAATCACACATTAAAATCAGGTGGTCATCGTTTCACATGGCGCGATTCTCGTGGCCGCGTGGTTCAAAAAACCATCACGGCCTACGAAAACGGCTCTGTATTCTTCAGGGTAAGATAACGGCGTACCTAATTGTTATTTAATGCAGGTTTGGTAGCCGAAGAGCATGTTGTTGTTGCCATACCAGTTTACATGTTGGCCGCGGATCCAGCCGCTTATTGATTCTTGTGAGCCATTGTTACCGGAATTGTAATTTAAGCTTACGGGTTCGCCTTTGATGTTGCCGCTCACATAGTTTCCGTTAACAAAAAAGTTAACTGAAGTGTCGCCAATTGAACCATAAATTGAAGTTGGTGGATTGTTGTTAAATCCGTTTGTGCGAAGACTGTAGGTGCCGACAATAAAACATGTGTCTGCAGTGCTAATGATTTCACGAATCATTGTAACGTTGCGTTCTTGTCGATCTGAGTTTGTAAACGAAATGGTTACGGATGTTCCGACTTCTCCACGAATGCGCGATACTACGAAATCTAGTGATTGATTAAGTGTACTTACACTATCCACAGCAATAATGATTTCACCGCGATTAACACCTGCACGTGCAGCGGGCGCACCGGCAATAAGATCTCTTACGTAGATGGTATTATCTTTTGATTCTAAAACCATGCCAACACCGACAATAGTTTCGCTACCTAGAGCTGTTAAACTAGTAAGCATCGAAATAACAACAAGGCAAACTCCCGCTAACTTCTTCATAGATTCTCCTTTTAACGTGTGTAACGACTTGAACCTTTTACGAACTTAAGGCTATAACTGGGGTTGTCTAAGTCAAGAACAATGGCAGCTTACCTGGGGGATATATGGAGAAGGTGCAAGACAGTGAAGTTGACGCAAGGGTCAGTCAGTTAGAAGCGCTTGTTGAGGAACTTCTAAAAGAAAATCCAATTGAAGAACGTATCGAAAAGAAAATGAAAGAATTAGACATAAGCTATACCTCTGATCCCGTTGAGAGAATCAATCGCGTATTAGCTGCATTGCATCCCCATCAGGCTTTAGACTTCGAAGGTGAGTGAATTTAAAAATGAATCCGAAAAGTAAAAATAATATTTTAGAAACCATTGGTAACACACCACTTGTTAAGCTCAACAAAGTGACGTCAGGCGTTGCATCAACAGTTTATGCAAAACTTGAATATTTTAATCCTGGTGGAAGCATCAAAGACCGCGTTGGGGAATACATAATTCGTAAGGCCGAAAAACGTGGGGATCTTAAGCCCGGAGGAACAATTATCGAAGCTACCTCGGGTAACACCGGTGTGGGTTTGGCAATTACTTCGGCAATCAAAGGTTATAAATGCATTTTCGTAATGCCAGATAAAATGAGCGAAGAAAAAATTCAAGGCCTCAGAGCATTTGGAGCAAAAGTTATTGTAACTCCAACAGCTGTGCAGCCAGAAGACCCGCGCAGTTATTATTCTGTAGCTAAAAAATTAGTCGAAGTAACACCAAATAGTTTTTACGCCAACCAATACAATAATCCTGATAACCCAGAGGTTCATTACAACACTACGGGGCCCGAAATTTGGGAGCAAACAGAGGGTAAAGTCGATGTTCTTGTATGTGGAGTAGGAACCGGTGGAACTATCAGCGGGATTGGTAAATATTTAAAAGAAAAAAATCCTAAAATTCAAATTGTTGGTGTTGACCCTATTGGTAGTCTCCTTCATGAATATTTTAAAACCGGAGTTTTGGGTAAAACCACAAAAGTTTATAAAATCGAGGGTATTGGTGAGGATTTCTTGCCAGATAATATCAATTTTAAAACCATAGATGATTTTGTTCAGGTGAATGACAAAGAATCTTTTATGATGACGCGCGATCTATTAACTCGCGAAGGCATTTTTGCTGGAATCAGCAGCGGTTCTGCTGTGTGTGGTGTATTAAAATACGCTAAAGAATTAAAAGATAAGAAAAACATTGTTGTTATCTTACCCGATAGCGGTAATCGCTATTTAAGTAAGGCTTTTAATGACAATTGGATGCGCGAGAACGGACTCCTTGATAGTCCTCTTTATACTGATAGCGTTAATGATTTACTCGAAAGTATGGATCCACGTGTTGGTGAAGTAGTTGTTGCCACCCACACTGATACCGTTGAACAAGTTATTAAAAAGATGAAAGACAAAGGTATCTCACAAATGCCTGTGTTTACTGAGGGTGAGCTTTCGGGTGTTATTGATGAAACTGATCTTATTTTGCCCCTCGTAAATGGGTTGGTAAAACCCAGTGATCGTATTTTGAGCTTTATCAAAGGCAAAGTATTAATGGTTGAGTTAGAGGATAAGCTTCAAAAACTTTCTGAGATGTTCTCAAAAGGCTATGTGGCACTTGTGAAAGATCAAAAAAACCGCCTTCGAATTGTTACAAAGATCGATTTCATTTCATATTTAGGTCAAAGACTAAAGTAGTCGGGAGTAAATATTTTGAAAAAAAAATCACCAGAGTTTGAAACGCTTGCGATTCATGCGGGGCAAAGCCCTGATCCGACAACGGGTGCAATCATGACGCCTGTGTATTTGACTTCAACTTACGTGCAAGAATCACCAGGCAAACATAAAGGTTATGAATACAGTCGAACCCATAACCCTACACGAAAAGCATTAGAAGACAATATCGCAGCACTTGAAGGTGGAAAACACGGTTTGGCATTTGCTTCAGGCTGTGCAGCTACAACCACCGTTATTCAAATGCTCAAAGCCGGAGATCATGTTGTATGCTCAGATGATGTCTATGGTGGAACAAATCGTTTATTTAGTAAGGTCATCAATAATAACGGAATTGAATTTTCATTTGTAGATCTCACAGATCTAGAAAAATTTAAAAAAAGTATTAAGCCCAATACTAAAATGATTTGGATAGAAACACCCACAAACCCCATGCTCAAACTAGTTGATATTAAAGCTGTGGTTAAAATTAGTCGCGAAAAGAGTAAAAAAGAAAAAATTCTAGTGTGTGTTGATAATACTTTTATGAGCCCCTATTTTCAAAAACCATTGGCTTTGGGTGCCGATATTGTTTGTCACTCAACAACAAAATATTTAAACGGGCATAGTGATGTTGTTGGTGGGGCCGTGGTTGTAAGTGACGATGGGCTTTCAGATAAACTTCATTTTTTGCAAAACTCAATGGGTACACAGCAAGCAACTTTTGATTCTTTTTTAGTATTAAGAGCTACAAAAACTTTGGCAGTTCGCATGCGTGCTCATCAAGAAAACGCTATCCGTATTGCGCAATACTTAGAAGATCATAAAAAAGTAGAGCGTGTGTATTATCCGGGGCTTAAATCGCATCCTCAATACACGCTGGCAAAAAAGCAAATGTCAGGTTTTGGTGGAATGATTTCTTTTGTGATTAAAGGCGGATTACCCGCAGCACGAAAATTTCTAGAACGTGTTAAGATTTTTTCACTCGCTGAATCTCTCGGTGGTGTTGAATCACTTATTGAACATCCTGGGATTATGACCCATGCGAGTGTTCCCGCTGATCAGCGAAAAAAACTCGGCATTCATGATGGGCTCATTCGTCTAAGTGTTGGCATTGAGCATATCGATGATTTAATTAATGATCTTGAAATAGCATTCGGTTGAAGAAATCATCGGTTTAATAAACTCTAATCCGATTAGGGGTCGCTTAATTTTTCTTTGGTGGTTTGTTGAGATTTTCTGTGGTGCGATCCAGTGAAAGTGCCTCTGCACGGTGAGAGCTGGCGAGAATTACTTCTGATAAGAAATTTTTAAAATGTATTGGGTGCCCCTTTGCTTCATAACCATCAATCATGGGAACTCTTTGCCAAAGAGTGTATAGCCCAACAAAAATAAGCAAAATGCTTGAAATAAAAAGTGTGGTGCGTGGGCCGATTGAATGGGCCACGATTCCGCCGAGGAGATTCCCTATCGGGAGCATTCCGACGTGAGCCAAAATAAGAATGCTCATTACGCGGCCTCGAATATTATCGGGCACTAAAAGCTGCATAGCCGTGTTGCAAGAAATCATTGTCCAAAGCCAGAAAATTCCCATGATAAAAATAACTGGATAAATAATTTGAACACTTGCTTTTGAATATATGGCCATCATGATTCCTAAAAATGTAAGTGATAGCGGAATCAAATGATGTCTGGGGTAATACGAAGGAAGTTGGCCTAATACAAATGCTCCAAACACGGCACCAGCACCAAGGCATGCGAGCATGGTACCTAAACCCTTTGGGCCTACCATTAAGACATCACTCGCCAAATAAGGCATAAGCCCTTGAATGGGTGCTGAGAGAATTGCAAAAAGTGAAATACTAATGACAATGCGTTTTGCTCCGGAGTGATTCCAAACCCATTTTCCAGCTTGGGTGAAGGCCCCTTTTGTCCATTTTTGATTTTGTCTGATTAATTTTGGATCAAAATCGATAAATAAAATTGCTGCAAACACTGCAAAAAAACTTATGGCATTGAGATCAAATGCATATTGAAAACCCCAATGAGCGACAACGAACCCGGCAACTGCGGGGCCAATGAGTCTAGCGATATTATATTGAATTGAATTTAGATTAATTGCTGATTCTAAATCTTTTCGAGGCACTAAATGTGGAATAACTGCTTGCCAAGCGGGGCCATTAAAAACCCAAGCGGCACCTTGAAAAAAGGCGATTGTCGTTATCACATTAGCTGTCGCTAAACCCATGTGAGCTAGTACTGCTAGTAAAGTAGCCAGTAAACACATGGCAATTTGAGCGCTAATGATGATTTTTTTGCGATCAAAAATGTCAGCGAATATTCCTGCTGGAATCGCAAGCATTGTGACGGCGGCAAATTGTGAAAAGCTTAAAAGCCCCACTCTGAAAGCTGAATGAGTTTCAGTGGCAACCACCCAACCTTGTCCTACGTTTTCCATCCATGTGCCGATATTGCTGAGTAAGGTTGCGATCCATACAGCGAGAAACGTTTGATGGTTGAGGGCTCGAAAGCTGCGAAACATTCTATTCATTCAACCGCAATCTCCCACGAATGTGCAGACGTCTCAACAAGCGGATCAATTTTCATTAGGCCGCAACGCGTTAAATAGTTATTTTTCTTTGACAACCTGAGTTGTCGACAGTAAACCCAAGGGCTCGGTTGCCCAGGTAGCTCAGTCGGTAGAGCAGTGGACTGAAAATCCACGTGTCGGCGGTTCGATTCCGTCCCTGGGCACCATTTTTTTAGAGGTTGTTTTGAAGAGTAAATTCATCAGTCTTGTTCTTCTCATTATATTCTTAGTTGCATCTATTAGTGTCGCGCGAGCCCAAGAAGTCGAATTCACCCCAAGAAAAGCACAACTAGATATTCCATTAGTAGAAGTTCCGTTTAATTTTTCTCACGGCTTTCAGTTTCCAAGCATGCGTCAGTCACTTCTGCTCTCAAATGATTATTATTTTTTCTTTCATAAAACACTTGAAGACGGTTTTGGCGCAAATAATAAAATATTGGGCAAGCTCACAATCGCAGTTTTTGACATCATGTCAGGCTGGCTACCGCTCGGTGATTCTTGGCTTCATGAAGAATGGCACCGGGCTGTGATGACGAATCATAAAATTGGAAGTTATAACGATGTTTATAATTTGCCGGTTTTCTCATCAGCAATTGCTGTAAGTCATGTGCGCGATGAAGATCTGATTCGTCTTAAACAAGAAAGCCCAGCAGATATGGTGCGCCTTCAATCAGCAGGTATTGAGGCGCTCATACAGCAAAATATTTTTATCGAAAAAGAACACTTCTTTAATAACGTAAACACATTTGAACAAGTGCTTTTATGGAGTAATATACTGAGCAATACTTTTTACATAAATCTTTGCGGTTCAAGTGAAGCTAATAGTGTGACAGACACTCATAATAATAATGACGGTGCAAATATTCCGAGAAGGGATTTCGCGGGTCTTGATTGTACTGGATGGACTTACGATCTTCATCGACCACTTGAGCCTTATGCCGCGCGCGGAGTGCATGCTTCTGGAAATGGAATAAATCGCTATCGCAAATTTTCAGATTTACGAGCTGGTGAACAAAGTTATTTAAAAATGCAAAGTAGCCTCACACTTTTTAATTTTTTGGATCCCTTTTTACTGGGATATGAAAGTTTTTATGCAGAAGTGCCTTTAACAAAAGAGGGCATTAAGTGGAATGTGAATACTAAACATTTTTTAACCTCATTTGGACATGTCATTGATCTAAATATTTTTTTACGATCATACGAGAGAAGTTGTCTTGTGACATGGCATCATTACTTTAACGGTGTTGCATATTTTCCAGGCGTGCAGGTTGAAATAGTCAGGCAAGCTTTAGAGTTTGATGGAAAAACTTTTTACTTCTCCCCTGCATTTGGTGGATGGTTTCAACCAGAAGGTCAGCGATTTCATAATTCTACTGGTAAACCTGGCGGATTTTTTGGTTTACGCACGGATTATCCACTTTCTGAAACTTTTGAAACTTACGTCGAGTTTGAGCAAAAAAGTGAAGGCTGGGTGGCTGGTGAAGTAGACCTTGAGCCTAGTTTTACTTCAATCTTGGGTTTCACAATCGAACTTTAAGTTAGTTTCTTATTGAAAATATTCTGTTTTTTGCTGATCCTATTAGAGTCATGTAAATTTATGTCTGATCCGGGAGGACACCAGTGTTTAAAATTATCGCTTTGCCAATTATCATCTCACTATTATTTATCTTATCAGCGTGTTCACCATCTCAAGAGCAAGTGGATCAAGCAGTTCAAAAAGAAATGCAAAAGCGTGATGATGAAAAAGCCCGCGTTTTTAAATATATTGAAGAGTATGCAAAAACAAAGGGTGGAATTCCAGGTGGCGGCGGCGGTGGAGCTCCTTCACAGGAAAGACCAACGGCTCCTTCTTTAGAGGATCAGATAAAAAATCCTAAGAAAATTGAATTGGGTGATAGTCCTTCAAAGGGTCCAAAAAATGCCAAGGTCACGATTGTTGTGTTTAGTGATTTTCAGTGTCCATTTTGCACAAGAGTATTACCCACACTTGAAGCGCTTGAGAAAAAGTATGAAGGCAAAATTAAAACCGTATTTAAACATCAACCACTTCCGTTTCATCAAAATGCGAAAATTGCAGCTCAAGCTTCTCTAGCAGCACATCGCCAAGGAAAATTTTGGCCCATGCATGACATCATGTTTAAAAACCAACAAAAATTAGACCGTGAAAGTCTCATTGGTTATGCAAAACAAATTGGCCTCAACGAGGCAAAGTTTGGTAAAGATATTGATGATCCAAAAATTATTAAACAAATTGAAGAAGAGAGTGCGTGGGCCACAAGTAATGGTCTTGGTGGCACACCCTCATTCTTAATTAATGGTGTGACATTAGTTGGTGCTCAACCACAATCTGCCTTTGAGAACGTAATCGATAAAGTTATGAAGTAATCTAGGGTTTGCGCTTTATCACCTTATTATTAATAAACAGCATGGTAGGGTAGTAAAAACAAACGAGGCCCTAGGCTAGAAATTTTGGTTCTTTTTGCACCAAGTATAATTCCTAATCCATGAGGTTCATTTTCAATGAAACGTCGCATAACGCGATAATCATAAGGTTCAGGACATTCAACGGGAACAAAAGAAATGGCAACAACAGCCTGTCCCCTTCTAAAGATCCATGGAATTTCAGCCCCGTCACGGTTCTTGTAGAAACTCCAATGAGTTGGGTATTTACTAAGTCCTATCTGAGATCTGAACTCTTGGGAGAGGTGAAGTTTTAGTGCCTGCTCTGATTCGGATAATCCAATTCCTGATAAACCTAAAATATGTGCCCAGAGCCCAACATCCTTCCACTCGAGTCTTGATTTTCTCACAGCCTTAGTTCTTATATTTTCTGGTGGGATTGTTTCTATGAGTGCTAATGCCTCTAAGGTGTCTAACATTTTTTTAGCGAGAACCGGGCGCAAGGGTAGGTCATTTATCGCAAACTCTCTTCCCTGATGAAGAGCCAAAGCCCGCAAAAACGATAGACCTTGCCGTAATGACATCTTTGAAAGACTCTCATCAACAAGTGCAATATCTCGTGTAACGAGTGTTTCAAAATATCCTTTAAACCAGGCATTTCTCTTTACTTGATCTCGCGAAAAACAGGGGATTGGTAGTCCCCCGGTTTCAAGATGTCGGTTAATCTGTGAGTCTGTAATTCCTCGTGGATGAGAGAGTGCTTCAATAAGATGTCTGTCTTTTTTGGGATTTGGCGTGGAGCTGGCTAACTCCAAAGCTTTATCTAAAAATGTAGAGGGCTTTAAAGCCAAAGCTTCAGAAATATTAAATGGTAATAGCTCATGAAGCAACACTCGACCCGTTAGAGATTCTCGAATTTCTTTTTTTAATGTAAATCGAATGGAGCCCGTCAACAAAAACCGACCAGGTTTGCGTTTGGTGCCGATGAGTTCTTTAATTGCCGGAAAAATCCAAGGCCCTCTTTGGGCTTCATCAATGCAAAGGAGTTTATTTCTTGAACAGAAATCTATGGGGGCTTCTTTTGAACTTTGAAGTGTAGATTCTCGATCGAAAGTTTCGATAATACCATTCTCTTGAATCGCTAGTTGTTCTACAAGTGTGGTTTTACCAACCTGCCGTAGGCCATAAATGCCAACAGCGGGTGACCACTTCATTTCTGAAGTAATGATGTGTTTTAAAAGTCTGCTTCGTAGATGAGCCATGATTTATAGTAACAGACATTTTTCTATTTTTTAAGTATAAAATGTCTATTACTTTATAAAGTGATTCAGGGGTCGGTATTAAAAAAGAGGCTATGTCTTAAAAGCATACATCGTAGAAGGTTTAGCCTTCGCGCTTGTCCGCGCGAAGTCAATGGGCGGACATCAAGCGCCATCTGTAAATGATTTAGATTAGAGACGTGAACTTAGTTGCAGTAAAACTTTTGCCCCTGGCATTAAAACCCGGGTCAAAGGAAAGACCCCTTTTTGTAAGAAAGGGGACCGATATGAAACCCTCACAAGTTTCTTGTCGTCATCTTTTCAATAAACTTGAACCGCTAGGGAAATTTTTGGTCTTACTTAGCCAACTAGTTTATTGGATCATGAAAATCCTAAAATTCTGGGCTTAAGTCGGAGATATTGAGCGGCAGTATGTTTAATTTTAAAGACGATGTCAGGGGCACATTTTAAGAAAAGGAGTCCCTATGCGCAGAAACTTTGGCCATTGTACTTTTTCACAACACATAACTGGTAATACCAAAACCACTGATTGGTGGGATTTCACATTGCCACAGGTTTGGTTGATTTTTGCAGAAGTCATCAAAACTTTTGCCAAAGGTAATGTTCAATTCAATGCCTTTGTTTTAATGTCTAATCATTTTGAGGTGGGTCTTGTGTTTCGTGCGGAAGACTATCAACTCAGTACTTTAGGCATTCTTCTGGGACGATTTTCAAGGCCATTTCCTGTCATCGATAATATGGGGCTTATTACTGATCCTATTAGAATGTTGCGTTGGCTAAACAATAGTAATGACGTAAGTTTTTGGTTTTCAAAAAGTGGTCGCTCCTGACTTCATATTTTTGTAGTCCACTCTAATATATGTCTTTTAAAAGCGAGTGATTCAAGAAAGATGATAGTGCGCGGTTTGAAAACCTAATTGCCTGCAACTTGCCTGGATATTTGATGAAATTCATAAATACTAGTTCTATTGAATTGATTGAACATACCTTGTTAAATAGATACCATTTTCGTATTCCCAAAAGAGGCGGCGTACCTACTGGTTAAATAAAATGTATACATTATGCTCATATTTACATACAATATGAGCATAAATATGGCGGCTGTCGTCGGGAGATTAATGTGATCAAGAGGTTATTGTCAAAATCGTTAAAGGATTCCAAAAAGAGCATCCTCCTTTTGGGCCCACGGCAGGTCGGAAAATCAACGCTCATTAAAGAATTAAGGCCAGATCTCACCATAAATTTAGCACTTCAAAACGTTTTTTTAGATTATAGCTCAGATGCCGGAAAAATTATCGAAACTATTGATACATATAATCCAAAATCGATATTCATTGATGAAGTGCAAAGACTACCGAGCTTGCTCAATACAATTCAAGCTATTGTAGATAACGACAAATCTCTCAAATTCTATCTCACTGGCTCAAGTGCCAGAAAGTTAAAACGTGGCAGAGCTAATCTGCTTCCTGGACGGGTGTTTAGCTATCAACTTGGGCCTTTTGTAGCAAAAGAATTCAATTATGAGATAGACACAAAAAAGGCATTACGCTTTGGAACTCTGCCGGATGCTTATCTTTCTACTCATGAACAGGAAGCTAAGAAAATTCTGGTTTCATATACTGGAAGTTATTTAAAAGAAGAAATTCAGGCTGAAGCTTTGACTCGAAATTTAGAATCTTTTTCAAGATTTATTAGACTTGTGTCAACCCAAGTTGGTCAGTTTATTGATTATTCAAAATTTTCAAAGAAAGCAAAAATCTCAAGACATTCCTGTGCTCGCTACTTTGAGGTTCTTGAGGATACTTTGATTGGCCAACGTCTTTTTCCTTATGAACCTTGCATTGAAAGTGGTGATTTAATTAAACACCCAAAGTTCTATTTATTTGACCCGGGTGTGTATAATGGCATGGTCTCAAATTTTAATGTGTCTGCCGACCGATTAGGTGCATTGGCCGAATCTTTAGTTTATTCACAGCTTGTTCATTCGGCTTACTCAAATGATAAATCAATCAACCTAAGCACCTTCAGAACCCGCGGAGGCCTTGAGGTAGATTTTATTGCTGAAATTGAAGGTGATGTTTTTGCAATTGAAGTGAAATCCACAGATAACATCATTGAAGATGATACCCGTGGGCTTAGGCAGATTGAAAACTATTTTTCAAAAAAACCCTCACGATTTCTTCTGCATATGGGAACACAAAAGAAAAAAATCAATGGCGTTTGGTGTTTACCTTGGCAGCAAGGCTTGCGAGAAATGGGATTATAGCGCTACCATTTTCGTATTCTCAAAAGGAACGGCGTACCTCTAGCGGCGCTTTACCTTCAGCGCTTTAAAAACGGATGACCAAGGTTAAAGACTATTTTCGACAAGCAGTCTATTGAACTCACTAAACGGTAGAATTTCAATTCCAGAATCAAGTCTCAACTTTCGTCGTCCGAGTGTTACCAAAATTCGCCGTTCTACTCCTTTGAGCTCAGAAATTGCGGTAAGACCTTTTAGGTCGTTGGGACCCCATTTTTCTTTAGCCTTCACTTCAATCGCTATTTTCTTAGACCCCCGAGTTAATAAGAAATCAATTTCGGTGAAGTTGGCCTCAGCGGGACTCCAATAATTTATTTCATCATAAATATCATTTTTTTGATTATAAGCCCTGAGAAGCATAAAAATAAACCCTTCAAATAAATGGCCCAACTCTTCTTGAGATGGCTCCCCTCTTCTTCTCTTGAGAGTTTGGGCAAGACCAGGGTCTACAAGATAGAATTTCGGATGAGTTCTTTCGCGCACCCTGAGTTTTGAAGAATAGGCTTCTAGCCGGTGAGCTAAAAGTGTGTCTTCTAAAATTTCAAAATAGCCTTGCGCGGTGGTGCGGGCTATTTCGGCTTCGCGAGACACGTTTGAAATGTTGAGTGCTTGGCCATGAAAAATTCCAGCAATAGAAAGAAATCTTGCAAATCCAGGAAGATTTCGCACCAAAGCTTCCACCTGAATTTCTTCTTTTAAATAAGTTTGAACATAAGAGATGAGAACATCACGTTTATTTTCTGCAGCATGGATAATAGGAAGTGTGCCGAATTTAAGAGCCTTTTCAAGATCGAAATCTTCATCCATTTCTTCTGGTAATAATGGAAACATGACTCTCGTTACTGCGCGGCCACCAAGTAGATTTGCTGCACCTTTTTTAATTTTTCGAGCTGATGAGCCTGTCAAACAAAAATTCAGTTTTTGTTCTTCAATGAGATGGTGAACCGCATCCAAAAGGGCGGGCACTTTCTGTATCTCATCGATAGCTACCCATGATTTTGGCTTCAAGTCCCTTAACTCTGAAATTAAAATATCTGGGTCAATCAAGTATTTAGTAAATTCGCGCTCAAAGAGAAGATTAATATATGTCAGGGATTTAAAGTTTGCTTTTACCCATGTTGATTTACCTGATCCTCGAGGGCCAAAGAGAAAAAAACTAGTTTTAGGTGGGCGCAATATTCTATGATACATAGCTGTCATTTTGCGGCGTTATTTGATGGATTGTCAACATCTATTATACTTTATATTGGAATGAGATCCCTACCTTTTGGTTAATCCAAAAGGTGACCCTTGTCCAAGTTCTCAGTAAATTTTTTGTAGGGGTATATCGTCAACGGGCCATCTTTCAAAACTTCTGAGCCGAGGTACACAACAATAGCCTTTTTAATAAAACGGGCTTCGACAAGATTTTTTAGAGGCTTGCCCATTTCAGATTTCCATCTTTTTGACGCCTTGATTTCAATTCCAACGCCGTGCGTGCCTCGGCTCCAAATGAAATCAACCTCTGAGCCCAGTGGAGTCCGCCAAAAAGTCAATTTACCGCCAATATTGGCATAGCTCATATGCGCGCGAAGTTCGTGGAGCACGAGAGTTTCTAGAAGGTACCCTCGCTCTTGATCGTGAGGCTTATCCCTAAGCAGGCCTTGAAGTCCTCGAACCACTCCCGGATCAAAGAAATAAAATTTAGGGTGTCTGACTTCTTTGATTTTGGCCTTCGGCGTCCAAGCGGGAAGCCAAAAACCGATAAGAGTATCAACGAGAATATCAAAATACCCTTGAACGGTGGGGCGGGCCACAGCGGCATCTCGCGAAATGCCTGCCGTGTTGGTTACCTGTCCATTACAAATAGAAGCCACGTCAAGAAAACGCGAGAAGGAATCAAGATTTTTGACAAGGGCTTCTTGTTGAATTTCTTCCCTCACATAATTAGCCACGTAAGCCTCGAGGAAGTCGATCTTGTCACTTTGAGTTTTTTCAAGCCTGATAGCGGGCAAACAGCCATACTGCAAAAGATCTTCAACTTCGAAATCATAATTCATTTCTTTAGCGGTTAGAGGAAAAAAATTTCTATTGATGGCTCTGCCTGCTAAAAGATTAACTCCTGTGTGTTTTAGTTTGCGACTACTAGATCCGCTCAGAGCAAATTTGAATTTATTTCCGTGCTCAAAAAGAAGACTATGGATCTCATCCAAAAGCCAAGGAAGCTTTTGAACCTCATCAACAACAATCCAAGATTTATGCGTAAGAGCTTCTACTGACTGCCTGAACAAAGAACGATCACGAGTTAAACGCAACTGTAGTGTCGGAAGAAGCAGGTCAAACCATAGAGCTGTGGGAAACTGGCCTTTGAGCCATGTGGATTTTCCGGTCCCTCGTGGCCCAAATAGAAAGAATGACTTCGGAGGAGGGGCTGCTAGGCGTGTATACATAACCATCATTTTGACGGTAAATATGCTGGCTGTCTATACATATTTGATAGAAGCATACCTTGCTTACAGGCCACCCGTAAGAATGACTCCCCCCTCTTGCTTCATAGGTTTGTAATTGCAAACCATCGGGAGCAGTCTTTCTTGATTTAATATGCAATTGGCTAAAAACGGCGCAACCAGAAGTGAGTGCTAGCGGCGTACCTGTTTAAACTAATTTTGCAAGTGTAACGGCCACGCCAATTGCTATCGAGACTATAGTGCCTAATTTTATGGTCATGCGGTATTCAGATTGTTTAATTTCAGTGCGGACATCTTTGAATCCTTGAGCCATTTCTGCTCGGACATTTTTAAATTCCTAAGCCATCTCAACGCGGACATTCTTGAATTCTTGCGCCATTTCTGCAAACATTTCGAGTCTCCTTTTCTCTAATTTATAAAACACACTCCAATACCATTCATTTGCAGGCGATGCCAAATGTGGAGAGTGTTTTATTAGGAGATGAGGAAGTTTAATGTCCGCCCCGAGCAGGCACCCAGTTTAAGTTTGGTTACGTGTAGGTTCAATTTGGGAATTCCCAAAAGGAACGGCGTACCTATTTGGTACATAGAAGTTAGTGTCTTCTCGATCATTACGAAAAGTAAGGCCGTACCTTTTTGTTATTTTGAGGCGGGGGTTCGCATTTGGCTTTCGATTTTATCGAGGCGAGCTTTGAGCTTGGCGTTTTCTTTTTCAAGTGCCTCAACTCGAGCATCATTTTGATTAATGTATGCTGTGAACTTTGCGTAGAATTCTTTGATGGCTTCGATGATCGGGCTGATCAGCGAACTGTATTGCATAGTGCGTGTGCCATCTTTAAATGTTGAAGTAGGTGAACGATCAATCTCAACAACTTCAGGAAATATTTTCTCTACATCTTGAGCAATTAGGCCCAGTTGATTACCTTTTAATTTATGTTTTACAGGGTCTTTCCAATCATAGGTTACGCCCTGAAGTTTAAGAACTTTCTCGAGTGAATTCTTAACAGGTTCAATGTTTTCTTTCAGGCGACGATCAGAATTATTAAACCAATTATCCCACCCACCACAACCGCCGGATTGACAATATACTCCCCAACCCGCATAGCCTAATAATCCTTGTGAACCGCCCCCTGAGTTAACTCCTTGAACGGCTGCGCCACCAGCATCGGCTGTGTTTATTGCCATAGATATTGCGGTAATCCGGTTTACATTTGTAATGCCAGCTAGGTCAGCGTAGTAACCTGTATTGCCTTGGTCATAAAAAATATGAGCGCGAACATCGTTCATGATACTCGTGCTGCTTGGATTTACATAATAACTGAAATCATCTTTATCCATAAAATCTAGTAGCGACAACTTCTGCACCATCGGCTGCATTTGACCAACCACCGAAGTGAAATCTGTTATCAGTATCAAGAACTAGTTTAGAGGCGAAAACCCCAGGCCTATGAAATGCGATTCCAACGGCACTGCTACCTGCTGAGCTTTTCAATTCTATTGTTCCAGAGTCATCACCGCCATTTTGATTCATATTACCTGTGAAAATCTTTTTGCCTGTTACTGTTTGTGCGGTAGACAAGTACATGCCATCTGTAACGGTGGCGGCGTTTCCAGAAGTACTATCAGAGATTCTTGCACTATCAACTCTTACACCAAATGTATTGGTGCCGTTCCAACCCATAAGGTTTCCATAAGTGGCAGTCCAAGCCACCTCAGAATTAGTGTTACTATGTGCAGTACCATTTGGTGCTGTTCCTGCACTCATATCAACAATTTGATGATTTCCATAATTTTTCCACGCTAATGACCACGAAGATGACATCGAGTTTGCCGCAGTGTCTACCATGCTCACTAAACCCATAGACGGCCGTGAGGTGATGCTTGACCATGGAACACTTGTGAGACCACTGCCTGAGCCAGAAAACGCAGTGGCAGTGACAGTTCCGTTCACTTCAAGTTTTGTTGATGGATTTGTAAGGCCGATGCCGAC
>JAWXAT010000033.1 GCA_034439615.1 Oligoflexia bacterium
AAAAAATATTCATGCCCATCAATTTCCAAGCCATCGCGGTAAAATTATGTTTCAGGTTGCGCCATTAAAAAATGTGGTGTTGCAGCGATAATGTCACCATATTAAAATTAAAAAATATTTCGCTCATCATTTTCGTGCTTATATATTCATGCGCAAATATTCGCACCAACATATTCGTGCTTACATATTCACGATCACCATTTCCCAAGAAACCTCAGCAAAATCACGATCACTATTTCCCAAAACACCTCGGTAAAATCGCGATCATCATTTTCAAAGCTACCTCGGTAAATCCGCACTCATCATTTTCCAAGCCACTTCGGCAAAATCGTGATCATCATTTTCAAAGCTATCTCGGTAAATCCGCACCCACTATTTTTCAGGCTACATCCACTTTTAGCTATCCAAGAAAATTAGATTTCATATCAACCGCCACGAGACCAAATGGTTTAGATACAAAAAGGCCCTCGCAAAGAGGGCCTGAGATTAAAATCAATTTTTTTTGACTAGAGATCTACGGCTACAGACCCTGTAGGAGTAATGGTATACTTTACCCCACCTATGTCAGCGATAGCAGCGAGTGCATCAGTGATTTTCATCTTTTTGATTTTGAGAGAGATTTTTTTGTCGTTAGTAACTTTGTCTGAAATTTCATATTTGATATTGCTATCAAGGTTCAAAACAGCTTCTACGGCTTGTCTAACTCCCAATTTCTTTACATGCAGTGAAATTACTTTGTCTGATACTTTCTCATTTGCAGCAAATACTGCTGTTGAAACTAATAAACAAACCAAGGCGATTAGTTTTTTAATCATAAACATCCTCCTAGAATGATGTGTTCTTTATTCAAATATTACAGCTTGGTTTAACTTCTATGTAAAGAAATAAAATTTACCAAAGACAGCGGCGTTGATCATACGCCCAGAAAATAGATTATTTGCGACTGCAAATAATCTAAATAGAATCCGTACTGTACTCACTGTAAACGATGAGCAAAATACCGACCAGATAGAGTGTCGTGAGAACGCCATGCCAATGGCTGCCGTTTATGCCTAAGAGAAAAGATTCGTTGAGTGGTAAGATTTGAAAAAAGCGCCAGGTCCAAAATAGAATTTGGAGACCTAAAAAGCTTGAAAAATAAATGCGTGTGTATTTTGGGAAATCGTGTCTGATCGATAAAAATAAAGCCCACACTCCAGCCATAATAAAAAGGGCTCCCGCAAAAATTCCGGCTCGATGTTTACTCTCTAGGCTTTTAAAAATAATGGGTGCGGCAAAACCGCTGACGAGGTAAGGCAAAATATATGGGAAAGAATTAAATATTTTCATTTTATATTTCACCTACAAGTTGATTTTTTAAATTTTCAATAATTCTTAAACGGACATTTTTAAATAAACTTTCAGGCTCTATAGCCCAAGTTTTTTTGTACTCTTCAGGCATTTCATCAATCATTGAGGTCATCACACTTGAGTTAAAACCACAGGGGCTTAAATTGGAGAACATTTTTAAATCGCAAGTCACATTAAGTGCCAATCCGTGATAACTCACCCATTTTTTTGCAGCAATTCCCAGACTTGCAATTTTTCTCTCAGTAATACTGTTAGCATCAACGCTCTCATCTATAACCCATACACCTGTTTTACCTTCAATGGATTGAGCTGTAATTCGAAAATCAGCAAGTGTTTCAATGATTGCATTTTCTAAAAGGCGCATCAGACTATGTAAGTCACGACCACGCTTTTCTAAATCTAAAATCGGATACACCACAATCTGACCAGGCAAGTGAAGAGTAGACCTTCCCCCCCGGCTCACTTCATAAACGGGAAGTTTATCTGTTAACACTTCTTCTCGTGAACCAGCTGCACGACCAACAGTAATAACTGCCGGATGTTCACAAACCAATAATTTCTCAAGATTTGTATTTCGATTGGAAATTAATTCAGCAACAGCTTTTTCTTGAACTTCAAGTGCTTTTGGATAATCAATCAGACCTAAACTTTCTACTAGCAGCACAATTTATTCCTAACAAAACAACAAAAACGGTTCGCCATTTTACACGGCGGACATACGTTACAATATTATGGCCTTGGTTGGCGTTCACGTTCGGTTTTTGCCATGATGTGAATGGCTTTACCCATGGCGGCTTCTGCAGCTTCCATGATCATCTCCGGCAAGGTGGGATGCGGATGAATTGTCGACGCAAGATCTTCTGCTGTTGCTCCCATTTCAATTGCCAATGCTGCTTCAGAAATAAGATTACTCGCCTCATAACCAACAATATGAACACCGAGTACTAAGCCTGTTTTTTTATCAGTCACAATCTTCACAAACCCGTCGGAATCCATCATGCTCAAAGCGCGACCGTTTGCCACATAGGGGAATTGCCCCACTTTAGTTTCAAAACCTTTGGCTTGAGCTTCTTCAACAGTTAACCCAGCTGATGCAATTTCTGGATCAGTAAAAATAACTGCGGGAATAGTTTTAACATCCATCACAACATTATGACCTGCGATGACTTCAGCGCATATGATTCCCTCTTTACTCGCCTTATGAGCAAGCATGGGTTGACCTGCGATATCACCAATTGCATAAATATGTGAAATATTGGTGCGCAATTGTTTATCAACTTCGATAAAGCCACGTTTATCAGTTTTTAATCCGATTGAAGTAATACCTAATTGATCACTATTTGGTTTACGACCAACAGTTACTAAAATTTTATCTGCGAGAACCGTTTGCTCAGCACCTTCGACACTAATTGTGATGGCAAGCTCTGAACCAGATTTTTTAAAACTCACAGCTTTAGCATTATGCAAAACCTTAACGCCACGTTTTTTAAGTTTGCGCGCAACCACTTGAGCACAATCAGGATCAACCACACCTGCTAATAAAGTTTTATTCGCTTCGATGATGGTAACTTCAACACCTAGTTTTTGATAAAAACTACCGATCTCTAAACCGATGTAACCGCCGCCAATAACTGCTAGGCGTTTCGGTAATTCTGCGAGCTCTAAAGCTTCAGTGCTGCTTAAAACATTTTTCTTATCGTAAGCAAATCCTGGAATCTCAATGGGGCGTGAGCCTGTCGCAATAACAAAGTTTGTGGCTTTGATTTTTTCAGTTGTTCCGTCACTTAATTTTACTTCAAGCTCTTGAGGAGTTAAGAATTTCGCAGCACCAGCAATATACTCACATCCATTTGCTTTTAAAAGCTGACCGATTCCACCAGTGAGTTTATTGACAACACTTTGCTTCCACTCTTGAAGCTTTGGCATATCGACTGATGATTTAGGAACGTTAATGCCCATATCAGCGGCATGTTGAATTTTATCATAAAAATGTGCAGCAGAGATCAAGGCTTTTGAAGGTATGCAGCCACAATTCAGACACACGCCACCAACTTTATCTCTATCAACGACGATAACTTTTTTACCCAACTGCGCAAGCTTAATAGCCGCAACGTAACCACCTGGGCCTGCACCAATGACGCAAACATCTGTTTGTTTCAATTACGACTCCTTCAAACCATTTCAAGTAAAAGTGATTGCGGATTTTCAAGATACTTCATGAATTTATTTAAAAACTTCGCTGCTTGAGCACCATCAATCATGCGATGATCACATGTGGCTGTTACGCCCATCATCTCGCGAATTTTTATTTCATCATTAATGACGACAGGTTTTTTCTGTATCTTGTAAACGCCAATGATTGCCACTTCAGGATGATTAATAATAGGCGTCGCATAAACACCACCAACACTTCCGATATTTGTGACAGTAATGGTTCCACCACGCATATCATCAGGAGTGAATTTACCGGTACGCGCTCTTTCTGCAAGTGTTGAAATATCGTGAGCGATTTCTAAAATCGACTTATGCTCAACATCTTTTACAACTGGTACAAGCAACCCCTCTGGAGTGTCAGCTGCAAAACCCACATTGTAGGAATGTTTAAAAACCATTTCGCCAGCTTGATCATCGATCGAAGAATTAAAGTTTGGAAACTCACGACAAGTGACAACTAAAGCTTTCATGATAAAAGGAAGATAAGTCAGCTTCACACCTTTTGCGGCAGCCACTTCTTTCATTGATGATCGCCACCTTACAAGTTCAGTTACATCGCACTCATCGGCGTGAGTGAAATGGGGAATCGTCTGTTTTGAACGAACAAGATTTTCTGCAATTTTTCGTCGAATTCCACGAAGCGGTTTTCGCTCTTCACCACCACTAGCTGTTTGTGTACGCGCTGGTGGACTGTATTGTGGTTTTGCTCCACCCGCAACGGCACCCGTACCTTGCGAATGTGAACCCGCTTTTATAACATCATCACGAGTAACGCGACCTACGGGGCCTGTTCCTTTTAGCGTATTAAGATCAACTCCTGATTCACGGGCATAACGACGAGTGGCCGGAGTTGCCAAAACATGTTCACCCGCTGGGGGAGGTGAAATACTTTGGCCAGCAGCGCGCTCGTGCCCACTTGGTGTTGGTGTTGGTGTTGGTGCAGCTGCAGATTTAGGCTGAGCATTTGGTGTGGAAGTCGCACCATGACCAGCACCAACATGAGCGCCAGCGCCGTCCATCGTTAACAGAGTTCCGCCAACTTTTACAATGGAACCCTCTTGTGCGACGATCTTTACGACTTTTCCTTCTGATGAACATGGAATCTCAACGGTCGCCTTGTCAGTCATCACTTCAACCATAGGTTGATCGTGTTTAACAATATCACCTTCTTTGACCAGCCAACGAACGACTTCACCTTCGTTAACACCCTCACCAATATCAGGAAGTTTTAATTCAAAAGAGGCCATCGATCAGACTCCGATTTGTTGCGCTTCATGCAAAGAAGTTGATCTTTGCCCACGCTGTTTTTTAATAATACCTTCCATGAAAAACTCTCCTGCACGGTAACTACTTCTCACTAACGGGCCACTAGCCACGTAGAGAAAACCCATGCTTTCTGCGGTTTCCTTCCAATACTGGAAACGCTCAGGCGTAACATATTCTTGAACTTTGAGATGACGTGGGGTTGGCTGAAGATACTGACCGAAAGTCACGATATCACAACCAACACTTCGCAAATCTTTTAACGTCTGCAACACTTCTTCATCTTTTTCGCCCAACCCCATCATGATCGAAGTTTTTGTGTAACGATGAGGATCAATTTCTTTTACCAAATTTAAAACAGCCATTGTTTGTTTGTAAGTCGCACGGGGGTCACGCACTTTGGGAGTTAATCGCTCAACAGTTTCAATATTGTGAGCGTAAACATCAGGCCCCGCTAAAACAATTTTTTGAATCCACTCACGGTTTCCTAAAAAATCAGGAGTGAGTACTTCAATCATAAGATTTGGATCATGGGTTTTTAAATTACTAATTGTGTGCGCAAAATGCCCAGAGCCATGATCAGGTAGATCATCGCGATCAACACTGGTGATGACAACATACTTAAGACCCAATTTTGAAATAGCATAAGCCACTTTGACAGGCTCTAAAGTGTCGATTTTGCCTTTTGGGTTTCCAGTTTTCACTGCGCAAAATCTGCAACCACGAGTGCATGTGTCACCCATGAGCATAAACGTTGCCGTTCCACCGCCCCAACATTCGCCAACGTTCGGGCATCTTGCTTCTTCACAAACTGTATACAGATTTAGTTCGCGTAAAAGCCCTTTAAGTTCAAGATAGCTTTCGCCTGAAGGAGGACGAATTTTTAACCAACTTGGTTTAGGCACCTTTTTGGCCTGATTTTGATCTGACATGGGGCCTCACTTACGATTAACTGAACCATTCTTTTTAGCAGCGATTTCAAGGGCTTTGCAAATAAATTAGAACCAATTAGACGCCCCATTGACGCCATTACCTCTCTACCCTATCCTCGCTGACACCACTTAAAGCATTGAGACTCTGGGCGTACACAAATTTAGGGGAATTAGATGGAACAAATCAAACGAAGTGTTGTCATTACAGGTGCTTCCACAGGAATCGGAGCCACAACGGCCCTTGAATTAGCAAGCCAGGGTTTTCAAGTTTTTGCAGGTGTTAGAAAGCCCGAAGACGGCGAAGCCCTTAAGAAAATGAATCCCGATATTGTTCCCCTGATTTTAGATGTCACAAATGAAATTCATATTCTTCAAAGCGTTAAAGTGGTTCAGCAAAAACTTGGCAATGAAGGTCTTTGGGGCCTCGTGAACAATGCAGGTATTGTCGTCGCCGGGCCGCTGGAATTTATTCCGCTCGCTGAACTTCGAAAACAAATTGAAGTAAATGTCATCGGACAAGTTGCAATCACTCAGGCATTTTTACCACTTATTCGAAAAGCTCGCGGACGCATCATAAATATTGGATCAGTAAGTGGGAGAAGTTCAATTCCCATTACCGGAGCCTACAGCGCCTCTAAATTTGCACTTACAGCAATCACCGATGCCATGAGATTAGAACTAAAACCTTGGGGAATTGAAGTCTGTAGCGTAGAACCCGGAGCTATCAAAACTTCTATTTGGGTAAAATCATCTAGCGCCGCTGAAAAAACAATCAACTCACTTCCCGCTATCGTTCAAGAACTTTACGGAAAAGTATTACTTGAAACTCAGCGCATGGTGAAACGTATAGAAGAAAATGCAACACCGCCTGAAAAAGTAGCTGCGGCAATTGCCCATGCTCTCACCG
This sequence comes from Oligoflexia bacterium, assembly GCA_034439615.1. Lineage (NCBI taxonomy): Bacteria > Pseudomonadati > Bdellovibrionota > Oligoflexia > Oligoflexia bacterium. The sequence goes on from JAWXAT010000033.1 coordinate 6,667, forward strand.
CTAAAACACCAAAAACACGTTACTTGGTTGGCAAAAATACAAGAGCACAACTGGCTCTTGAACTTTTACCCCACCGACTTCGCGATAAAATTTTAATCAAAGCAATGAGTAATCTGTGAAGTATGAAACACCCCTATTGGAGGGAATTTTACTTAAACGCTATAAACGATTTTTAGCAGATGTAAAATTAAGCGACACAGGTAAAACAGTTTTAGTGCATGTTCCAAATACAGGTTCAATGCTTGGTGTGAAAGACCCAGGGAGTTTTTGTCGCATTTCAATTTCAAAAAATCTTAAACGTAAAATTCCGTATACTCTTGAAATGGTACGCACCAAAGAAGGTGCATGGGTAGGGGTAAACACGAGCATTACAAACACCCTTGTCGCCGAAGCCTTTGAATTAAAAACAATAAAACATTGGAAAAAATTTGATAAAATTTCACGAGAAGTAAAAATCAGTGACGATAGTCGCCTTGATATTGTATTAAGTAATAAAAATAAAAAATGTTTTATTGAAGTTAAAAACGTCAGCATGGCGTACCCGCCAAGTGCAGTATTTCCGGATGCTGTAACAAAACGCGGTCAAAAACATCTTCTCGAATTAGCAAAGCTTGTAAAAAAAGGCCACCTGGCTGAAATATTTTTTGTTGTGCAAAGAGAAGATTGCGTAGATTTTCGCCCGTGTGATGAAATTGATGCTGAATACGGAAAGCTCTTACGTCTAGTGAGTAAAGCCGGGGTTAAAATTCAATGCTGGACCTGTAAGGTTACACCTGAGGGAATTTGGCTTTCACATTCATTACCTATAAATCTAGACGATAGCCGCGTTCTTACGTCAAGGAACTAAAAAAAATTCCTCCTAAAAAATAAATTCGTTATTCTTAATACATGCAAGACAACTCACATAAAAGTCGTTGGACGATATTCGCATTTGGGCTTTTACTTATTCTTGGTTGTAACTCCGGAAATGCACTTAATGGTCTTCCAGTTCCATCGGCACTATCACCGAGCCCCACACCCAAACCAACTGCTTCGCCAAATCCTTCTCCGGGCGCATCGGCTTCGCCCACGGCATTTCCAAATCCATTTCCTTCGCCTTCACCTTCTGCGTCAGCTACGGCGACTCCGATTTTTTCGCCTTTTCCATCGCCATCACCTTCTCCCTCACCGACACCTTTTACAAAGGTTGAAAAATTTTGGTTTAGCCCTGAACCCGGCAGTGACCACGCCGAGATGTTCGAAAGACCCGATGAGTGGAGTACTGCTCGTTCAAAAATGGATATCATGTACATTGCAAGTCACTCGCTTTATCCAACATGTGGCCCCATTTGCAAAAACAACACGTGGGCTCGCATGGTGGAAGTACAAGCATTTCAAAAATTAAAACAATGGGATATCCCACTTTATCTCGCCGTGGGTTCAGTGAAACCTGAAATTCATTGTGATGCAAAAATCTACGCTCGAGATGCGGTGGATTTATACATTAAGGGAATAAAAGACAATGGTGGTTTGGTTAAAGGACTCACCATGGATTGGCCTTTGTCTGCCGGCTCTGAGACTTGCGGCCAAACAATGGAAGAAACAGCAAACCATGTTGTGAATTATGTAAAAACAGTAACCGATGGTTACGCACTTCACCATCCGGGCCAAAAAATTGATATTGGAACATGGGAAGGCACTCCAACTTTCACGGCTGACCAACTTATTACTTGGATGAATTTATTGATTTCAAAAGGTTACAAACCTCATCACTTTATTGCCGACTTTGATCATGAAAGATTTCGCCGTGAAGGAAAACTTCCACTCATGAGAAGTTATCTTCTTAAACTGCAAAATTATTGCCGAGCAAATGGGATTTTGTATGGCGTCGCCATTTGGGGAAATGATCTTCGAAGTCCAACGACTTATTATGCACAGGCAAGAAAATACGCACAGGAAGTCAAACGCGCCACTGGCGGCCCTGATTTTATTCAAGTGATTAGCTGGGAATATTGGGTCCAAAAACAAAATGCTGGAGATGTGTTTCCATATAATTTGCCAGAGACTGACCCTTTAAGTCATACGCATTTCTTCTCAGAGATGCTTCAGTATTTCAAAGTTCCTACTTTGTAATTTCAAAACTATGAGGAAGCTGAAAAACTTCAGCTTGTACATCAACATCAGCAATTTGAAGTTTTTGACCTTGTTCGTAAAAAGGTTTTTTAACCATAGCCAAAGCTTTAACCGTTTTATTCCACGGCGTTAAACATGTAGATGTGATTACTCCAGCGTCTTTACCGTTTGATAATAATTTTGCGCCAGCATTTACTTCACCTGAAATTCTTAACCCCACAAGTTTTTTTGAGACATTACCGTAAGTAAAAACACGCTCCACCACTTCTTGACCCGGGTAGCAACCTTTATCACGATTAACATAGTGTTCAGCTGGTGCTTCTAAAACCAGGTTTTTATCAACGATATCGTCTCCAAAGGTGAAATGATCAGATTCGGCTCGCAACAATTCCCAAAGATCATGACTGAATAAAGTTAAATTATCTGTGAGAAGTCTCATCCTCATGGCTTCAAAACGTTCTTTACGTACAAATAGGTGAAAGCCGCTTTGTTTAAAGTCATTTTCTTTGGCAATAATGACTTCATCACCGCCATGCTCGGTTGTGACATTTCCATGTTCTTCTAATGGCAATCTATTAAAAATTTTTAACAATTGCGATGCTACATCTGGACCTTGAACACTTATTGCGCTCATGCCTTCTGTAACATTTATGATTTCAACTTTTTCTGAGAAATGAAATTTTTCAAGATGTTCTGTAGTTGCTTGAGCGCGGTTTTGATCAGTGACTAATAAAAAAACATCACCACCATGATAAATATTAAAAAGTGAAATGATCATAGCGTTTGATTGCAAAAGTGCCCCAGGCCGCCCCTCACCAGGTTTAAGTGATTTTATATCTTGGCTAGAAAGTCTGTGAAGAAAATCAGGCGCATCGGGGCCTTTAACCTTAATAAATCCACGGGGGAGTTCAAATGCTCCGCCTATTTTTTTAAATACTTCATGCTCTGCTTTTGGGTCCATGATTTGAATTTGTAGCACCCATGAATAAGTAGTTCAAGTTAATGAAATCTCACTTTTGGCATAAACCATGCTCTAGAAGTAAGTAGGCTTGGTTTATCTCGGCTATATTTTAGCTGAGGTCACTAAGTTACTGTAAAAGCGACGCTTTTTGTACTTTGGAGGCTTAATTATGTCACATATTCAACTTGCTGCTATGGTTCTTTTCGTAAGTTTTGGTCTATCTGCTCATGCAGATAAAGACACATGTAAACTTCCAAAAAATGTTCGAGAGATCATGATGTGCGACACCGCCGATATGGAAAAACTCGTTCGCTCAAGCATCAACATGAAAGAAAAAAGCGACAATATTTTTTATGACAATGCTGCAACTGTTTTAGCTGAAAAAGCACTTTCACACCCCAGACTTACCGAGCGTGATGCCGCGATAAAAGAACTCAAAAATAAATTTGATCAAGAATACTATGTTGACGTTGTTAAACGTGCAGCTGAAAAACTATTAGTAAAAGTAAATTCACCCAATATTGCAGAACAAGCAACTGCCATGGTCGCACTCACAAATCTTGTAATTGAAGTGCGTGTCTTGAAAAACGATGAACTCAAAGCAACTCTTCAAAAAATTGCTGATGCTGATTTGCAGATTTCAGAAGGTGTGAATAAATACGCCAAACAGCCTCTGTTAGGCGCAGATTTAATTTCACCAAGTAAGCAGGCAAAAGCAGCCCTCGCGACGTTGTAATTAAAATTTTAAGATTAAGTGATCACAACAGAAACAAAATCAAATTTATCGACGTCAACAAGACCACGATCTGTGATTTTAAGTTTAGGAATAACAGCAAGACATAAAAACGCCATCTGCAAAAACGGATCTGTGAGTTTACAACCTAAACCGGAAGCGTTTTTTCTCAATAGCTTAAGATTTTTATAAATATCTTTAAGTGGCGCATTGGTCATTAAACCTGCAACGGGAAGCGCTAGTTCTGCTAAAATTTTTCCGTTTTTTACGACGACAAATCCGCCGCCTAATTCTTTAAGTCTTGAAAAACATTTTACGATATCTTCATCATTAACGCCAATCACCACAGCATTATGGCTGTCATGACCAACGCTTGAACCAATGGCTCCTGATTTAATTCCAAGGCCTTTGACAAAACCTACACTAGGCGCAATGTGACGACCGTGTCGCTCTACCACGACGATCTTTAATACATCTTGCTTTAAATCAGGTTGAACAAACCCGTGAGTGTTGACATTTAATTTCGCCGATAAACTTTCAGTCACAATATTATCTGCGACTATTCCAATAACGCGCACATCAACTGATGCGGGCTTTCGAATTATTTGCTCACTTGAATCGTTAACTATAACTGAAACTTGAATTTGATCAACACCGGGAACCGTACAGCGCATGCTGTTTTCATGAGGAGCTAAAACAAGCTCTTGCCCTAATTCTGCGACATCAACAAACCGCCCAGCTTTAATAACTTTTTCAACAACACATTTTTTGTAATCTTTTAAAACAACAATATCTGCATCCCACCCAGGAGCTATTGCCCCACGACCCTTAATACCAAAACACTGAGCCGTTGAAAGACTAGCGGCTCTGTAAACTGCCGGGGCTGGGGCACCAGCCTTGATTGCCATACGAATAAGATAATCAATATGGCCTTCATCTAAAATATCTAGCGGGTTTCTATCATCGGTACACAAAGACACATGGGGTGATGAAAATTCTGTGAGCACACCTACAAGTTCCCGTAAATTTTTTGCAACACTGCCCTCGCGAAGCATCACTTGCATCCCACGTTCTAATTTTTCTTGTGCTTCATCTTGGGAAATACTTTCGTGACAAGTTTTTATTCCACACGCCAAATATGCGTTGAGATCACGCCCGCGCAGCATGGGTGAATGGCCATCAATATGCACATCTTGAAACTGAAATATTTTTTCTAATACTTCTGGGTCTTTATTTAAAACTCCGGGGTAATTCATCATTTCGGCTAAACCCAAAACTTTGGGATGATTTTTAAATGGCAATAAATCTTGTGCAGATAATTTTGCACCACTGGTTTCAAGATGTGTTGCAGGAACACAACTTGAAAGCATGATGAACATATCCATTTGCGCTTTCTCAGCGCATGCCAAAATATACTCTAATCCCTTTACACCCATGACGTTTACAATCTCATGTGGATCAAGAATCGCTGATGTGGTTCCACGAGGTAAAACGACGCGCTCAAATTCACTTGGCACCATGAGTGTGCTTTCAACATGCACATGGCTGTCAATAAAGCCTGGCACGATGTAGCGACCTTTAAGGTTTATCACCTTTTTGCCTTCGTATTTTTCGCCAACACCAACAATAACGCCCGCGTCAATAGCGATGTCCCCGCCGAGCCATTGGCCAGAGAAAACATCGAGCCACTTAGCTCCGCGCAAAACCAAATCGCACAAAACTTGGCCTCGAGCAGCGTCAATACGTGAACTTAATTCTTGTTTCGTCAGTTTCTTTTTCAACATATATGTATGATGACAGAGACACACCACATTTTGCAAGGTTGGGCGCATCTTTGCCTCGACAAATCGAGCACTTATTGAGTAAAACTTTCCTTTAAAATATATTTTATCTAAAAGGTGGAATTTTGAAAAATCAAAAACCAAATATTGAATTACTCGAAACCATAGCGCGCCGCGCTCACTATTATGCGATGCAGATGATCGACATCGCTAATCACAAAAGAGAGCATGACCGTACCGACCCAAAAGTTGGGGGGCATCCAGCCGCTTCTGCTTCAGCGCTACATATTTTAGGTACTTTGCACTTATGGGTAAAAGAACCCCAAGATCATTTGGCTATCAAGCCACATGCAAGCCCAGCTGATCACTCTTACAATTATCTTTTAAAAAATCTTTTTGAACATCAAACTCTCAACCGTCTCAGTGATGACGCCATGAAAGTGGCTATGCAGGGTTTAAGAAAATTTTCTAATGACGGCGAGCCTGTTTTTCAAAGTTATCACTCCGGATGGGATCCAGACGGATTAAATTTTTTCCCCTCAGGAAGTGTTGGCATCCCACCCGTCATGGCCGCATATCTCGCCCACGCTTACCGTTTTGCTGAAGAACATGGCTATGAAGTTCCCAAAAATGCACATTTCTGGTCGTTGATTGGGGATAGTGAATTTCGCGAAGGTTCACTCTATGAAGCCATGCCCGATGCTGCCGAAAGAGAAATCGGAACCCTCACCTGGATCGTCGATTACAACCGCCAATCACTTGATGGCCATCGCATCACAAATAGAGACATCATGAATGGTACCGACGATGATCGCATCGAACGCACCGCTATTGCCAATGGTTGGGAAGTCATTCAAGTCAGGCACGGCCGCAAACGCTTCGAGGCTTTTGCAAAAAAAGATGGAGATCTTCTTCAAAATATTTTTGAATCAGGTTTTGATGATTATGAATATCAATGTTTACTCGTAAGTCGTGATGGAAATCTCATTCGCGAAGCCATTGTAAAAAAACAGCCTAAACTTAAAACTTTACTGAGCGAATTTAAAGACAATCAACTTGTAGAATTATTTATCGATATGGGCGGCCATGACATGGGTGAGCTCATTAAAGCGTTTGAACAATCAAAGGTAAATAAAAGAAAACCCACACTCATCGTAGCACACACAGTTAAAGGTTGGAACCTTGAGTGCCTCGCTGTTAGCGGGAATCACAGCATGCTCCCCGATGATGCAGAAATTATAAAACTACGCGAAACTCAAGGTATACCAAGTGATGATGTATTTGCTCGATACCCAGCAAATTCACCTGAGGCAAAGTTTTTAAAAGAGCGTGGTGACTATATTCTTAAAGGTTATGAAGAACAGGCTGCCATCAAGGCACGCAATGAAAAACTTTTTTCAAAACAACACGAACAAACAAATGGGGTTCCCGAGGCACTTAACATTAATTTGAAAATGGTTCCCATTGTTCACACACAATGGATGCTCGGCCAACTAGCAGCAAAACTCACACGTATTTCTAATACTCCAAAAGACCCAACTAAACTTAAAGAAAAACAAAAACCACTCACCGAAGATGAACTTCGCTGGAAAACTGCCAGTGAACTCCTTGTAACCATGGCGCCAGATGTTGGCACGAGTACAAATCTCAATCCCACCATGGACGGCAAAATATTTGGCCCCGATATCGTCGAGGATTTCGAAACAACTTATAATGTCAAAGACACAAAGAGTCCTGACATTGTACCGGGCGAAGAGATTTCGCACAGGCATTTACGTTTTGAAATTGCTGAAGGCAACACCATGTCGTGTGTCGGAAGTTACGGCAAGCTGCGAGAAATCACAGGCATTCCTGTTATTCCACTTATGACTGTCTATGATTTTTTTATTAAGCGAGCCCTTGATCAACTTTTTTATAATCTTTATTGGAACTCAAGTTTTATCTTAGTTGGTACTCCAGCAGGGGTATCACTTTCCCCTGAAGGTGCGCAGCACGGCTGGAAGAGTGATATTCAAATTCCCAACATGATCACATGGGAACCCATGTTTGCCGTGGAACTTGATTGGATTCTTAGCGAAAGTATTCGTCTGCATTTAGAAAACGCCAATCAAGGTCGCACAGGAGTTGTATTAAGACTCGTTACTCGTGGCATTGAACAACCAGAAATGCTCAATCGCCTACGCAAACAAAAACGATACAATGATCAATCAGATGAAGAAATTCTTCGTAAATTAAGAACAGACGTTTTAGCAGGAGCTTATTATCTTGTAGATTACAGCGGGTATGAAAGTTACGAACCTGGCGATAATGTGGTGAATATTTTTGCTATGGGCACAATGGGTACTGAGGCCTTAAAAGCCAGCGATAAGCTCTTAGAAAAAGGGGTTTACGCAAATGTTATTATGGTGAGTTCACCCGATCTTCTTGTTGGAAATCTTGCCTATGAAAATCAATATCATCACCTCAAAAACACGTTAGGCATTAACAGCAATCTGCATTTAGTACCCCATCTAAACGGCGATACACGCCCGGCAGATGTGGTTACTCTCGCTGGCCGCCGCGTTCCCTGTGTAAGTGTTCATGATGGCGAACCAGGTTTGCTCGATAACATTGGGAGTATCGTCGGTGTAAAACAAGAATCTTTGGCTGTTCGTCATCATTCTAAGAGCGGGCGCCCCGTTGAGATTTATCATTATCATCACATCGACAGTGATGCAGTCTATGAAGCCTGTGGAAAAGTCTTAGCTGAGACAGCACTTGAACAAGTTGTTATTTCACATCAAGTTATTGAACAAGCTGCTCAACAAGGCTCAACAAATGCTCACCAAAATTGGAAAGAGTTGTGGCCTCACTAAAAAAACTACTTACAAGAAAATCTAAGTTACATCCCTACACGCTACATCTGGCTGATACCGATTCTACGCATAAACCTGCTAACAGACCCATTATTGTATTTGTTCACCATTACGGGGGAAGTGAAAAAACCCTCAGGCGCCACGCAGAACTTGCCACCAAACTAGGTTTTGACTGCGTGACTTTTAATCTCACCCATGACGGAATAAACCTTAAAAGTGTCATTCATAATTTTCCACGAATTCTTTTTATGTGGAGCGCTCAAAAAAGTTGGTCTATTGAAGTAACAAATGTTCTTGATCAATTGGGCGATCGTAAAAAAATCATTTTCGCATTTTCTGGCCCAAGTGCATGCGCTATTAGAGCTATCGCCTCACGGTATAAGAAAAATGTTTTTGATATAGAAGCCTATATCTGTGATTCAGGCCCTTTTTATGATCCGTGGTGGTGCACACGAGAAATGCTTAAAGAATTGCATGGCATGACATCCACTTGGCCGCGAGAACTTATATTAGCCTTTATGATGACTCGCTGGGATCTCAATCACAAAAACAATGTTCGCCGCGGGCTTTCTCACATCGTTCATCACAAGCCCGATATTCCTATTTTGTCGCTTCAAGGAGCAAAAGATGGAATTGTGCCCCCTGAGCAAATCAGTCCTGTGTTTAAAGGAATTGGATTTACAAATTACAACGAATGCATTTTAGAAAAAGCTGGGCATTTAACTGGGCTAAAAAATGATCCAGCAGCATATGAAACAGCGGTGAAAAATTTTTTACGCGATAACAAGCTTGGTTAAAATATAACTTTGAAGGATCACAAATGATTAAACTTATAATATTCGATCTCGACGGAACATTGGTTGATTCAGCACAAGACATTATGGATGCTGCCAATAAAGCCATCGGCCACTATGGCAAAGAGCCCTTTACCTTTGAGGCCATCAAAAAATTCATCGGCGATGGCCGCAAACACTTTATTCAAGGCATCTCAGGTGACCGGCAAGCGGATCCTGAATTTGTAAAAGAAGTTTTTGATCGCTTTAGCAATCACTATGAAGAAATGCTTTTACAATCTACCGTTTTTTACCCAGGTGCTTTGAATTTTCTAAATGAGTTTCTAAAAGAATCACATAAAAAAATCGGTGTAGTGACAAACAAAGAAGAACGCCAAGCGCGCCTAATAATCAAAGGCCTAGGAGTACCTGAAGAGCGTTTCGTTCAAATTTATGGAGCCGATACTTTTGAGGTCAAAAAACCACATCCAAAACCGCTTCTTGAAATGATGAAACTCGCCCAAGTAAAACCCGAAGAAACAGTTATGATTGGTGATAGCAGACAAGACATTGAGGCCGCGCGCGCTGCAGGCACACATTTCATTGGCGTGACCTTTGGATACAACACAATTGATAATCTCAAATCCCATGGTGCAGAAAAATTCATCGATCACTTCGATGAACTCACCGTCACAATGAAAGCGTTGTTTTAAAGCCGGTTTTGCCTCCAAATTCACATGAATATTTTATAGGTCTGTCCACCCTTTTACAGCTCCCACACATGCCAATTTGCATCCCCATTTTAAACCTCAATACTCACCCCTTGCTGGTTTGAAGAGAGAATCCGCCGCCGCGTCATAAACCATTAATAACAATGGCCTGTTTATTGAAATTTAACGTTCTCAGAGTATCAATCAACGGGGGAGTCTGACAGGTAATGAAATTACTAATTCATTGTATTTTAGCATTCCAAATGGCGTTCGCTCCACTAACTACTTACGCCGTAGCTTCTGACCACAATACTGAAAACAAAAACCAACCTCTAATACCTTCGGCATCTGAAACGATTTTTGGAAACCCAGAAATTAAAAACACCCTCACTCAAATTGAGGGACTAGTCACAGAATTAGGCCAAGCCGATGAAAGTACAAATCCCAAAAAGAGCTCAGATACATTTCGACTTGCTGGCCAAACTTTTCAAATTCAAACAGATGGTTCAAAAGCTGTTGAGTTTGCACTTGATGACATCAATATCAATTTGCCCACCGTAGGTTTTGAAGTCGCAAAACTTGAAGTTGAAATAGATCGAGAAAATCACACCCTCGCACTTAAAACAGAAAGCACAGATGGTGAGCTCTACGGATTTCTCTCTCTCTTGGCTCCCCAAAAACTCATCAATAAAGCCCGACAATATAAAGTTTTAAATTACATCATCGGAAAAAAGAATACCGTTCGTCACGTCTTTAAAGGCCTTGATATTGTAAGCCATGCGCGTGACGGAGAACTTCTGATTCTTGTGGACTCCTCGGGTAAAATATATGCCATTGATATGGGTTATATCGCAGTAGCAGGTTTTAAAAATTCTGTTCCTGTATTTCCAGTGGGTGAAATTTCACAAAACTTTAATTTAAACCAACCCACAAAAACTACATTTCTCACGCGCGGCCTAAAACCATTTCCTGCCGAGAACATGTATCTTGACCCGCAAGCGACAATCCCACTTGATCGTGAGAAAGCGATTTTTTCTGCAGGCGATGCGGTAATTTATCAAGAAATAAATGGGCGTAGAAACCTTGTTGGAATTTATGACCGTCAAGTAATGATGAGTTATGTTCTTATCGGAACACTTCTCTTAACATGGCAGGCCTATGCCATTATGCCGAGCGAACATAACGCAAGTGTTGAAAGCGGTTTAATCGCTCTACTCAAAGACCCTGCTTTTGCAAAAGCGGCACTCGCTCAAAATCTTGAAACAAATGAAATAAATCCACATGTTGTTAAAGCTCTGAGCGGAATTTCTACAGTCACAATTCAAAAACTTCTACTTCGTATTAAAACCATACAAGCTTCAACTCAAGACCTCAAAGATAGATTTGTCATCGGAGAATGGGAAAAATCTTTTACAAAGCTACTTGCGCAATCAGAAAAAACTAAACTCATAAAAGATGCACCAGCTGTGAACCCCAATGATCTTGGGCCTCAATGGAAAGAACTCACAAAAAATATGCTCAAAGAGCAAGAGGCTATTAAGAGTACGTTTTATCGAGTCATGCATTCAAAAGCCATGAAACTTATAGCAGCCCTTGCCATTGGTGGAGCTGCAGCTGCCGGCGCAACTTATTTACTCGGTGATAGTGGCCCTGCGTGGGCTGTGACAATTTCAAATAAACTTTTTGAGGCATTGCCTGAAGTTCTAAAAGTCTCCGGACAAGATGGATACCCCGCCTATCGCATTACTTTAATGAAGAGTCTTTTATCAATGGGCTCATTTGTTGTTGTTGCGTGGACAATTGGAGCCCTTACCGCACGCAACACAGGTTGGACATTTCGAAAACAACTCGGCGCGCTTGGCACAAGGTCTTACGCATTTTTTCAATTGCCCTTTTTTCACCGAGTAGCCAGCATGACTGGCCAACCAAATTTCTTGCGCGCTCTTGGTACTGGGGCAAATCCACTGGCAAAAATTAAACCCAGTTCTCCCATTGGGCAAAAACTTAATCTTCAAGAAGGATTACGCTTAGGTCTGATTAATCCTTTTGCAAAAGATAGGGCTGAAAAAGCAGCGCTTCAAAATCAAGCGCTTTCTCAAATGGCGAGACAACGAGCTAATGCTAAAATTGTCGCAGGCCTTGTTGCAAATATGGTTGTCAGTGAACAATTTCAAATAGATTTACCGACGATGCTGGTTGTTCAGGGTGAAAAACACGAAGCCGATAAATCAGCGCTTGCGATTATCAGTGATAAGAAATTTCACCAACAATGGGCCATTGTTGCAGCTGAGGTTACAAATCAGATTTTAAATTCATCAAAGGCTCAAGGCTTAGATTTTTCACAACTCACTGATGAAGAACTTAAACAATACATTCTCATGGCCGATGAAACCGCAAATGAAGTAAGAACTTTTGCAAACAAACATCCAAAACTTACTCAATTACGAGCACGATTTAATGGTTTTGGAGCAAAAATGTTAAAAGGCACAGCTAACTTTGGATTAGCTGAAAACGCTTTTTTAAGAACAGTTGAACCCAATGAATTTGTGCAAAACCAGTTTTGGCGTCGATTTGTTTTAGAATATCTTTTGACCATAACTCAAGAAGGCCTGATCGGAAAACGCGCTGACCTTAGTAACAAAGGGGCTCTTGCCGCTGACCCCAATGGAGTTCTATGGACAGGTGAAAAACAACTTGGCGACAAAATGAATATGCTTCGAAGCCAACTCATGAACCCCGCAGCACTAACCATGGTTTATCAACCCCCCGGAAGTGTCAGTGAGGGTAACTATAGCCCCATTGAAACCATGACACTCAAAACGGCTATTCACCCAGAAAGTCTTATAGAGGGTGGGCGCACTTTATTTAAAGAAGTAACCAACCTACCTAAGGCTGATTATCCAAGTATTTTCTTACGCTCTATATTTTCGCGCCTTAAAACATTTCAAGCGCCAATGATCTTTATGGTGAGTACACGCATGGTACTCGGCGGAGATTCAACTGTTGATGCTTTTAGGCTTTTTGCTGTCTATACAATCTGGAGCCAATGGGCCTATGTGTTTGTATTACATATAGTTGATCGCGGCAGTCAGATGTATGAACAAAAATTTGCCGGGCCAAATAAGAGATTCGAACTCGCCCAGGTAAAACTTAGTCAAGGGCTCAATCTAAAAGATGATCGCCTTGCTCAAGATGGTTTTCAAGAGCTTGTGGAACTTTATGAAAATACTGAAAAACTGCCTCAAGAAATTTCAGACACACTCAAAAGCTCTGAAGAAATTTTTAAATCTTCACCAGAAGAACGTGAAGTTGCACTTCAAGAATTACTCGAATACACAAAACTTAACGCGCCTTTTAAAAATGCTCCAAGCAGACTGGTGAGTAATATTTTTGTCATTTTAGGCTCACTCACAGCCACATATCTCTCTGGGGCACTTTTTGTTTCGGGCGCATCGATGCCTTTGATCCCGCTGTTTTTCACTTCAGCAACAATGTATACAACGTCGTATTTTACTCAAAAACTCATCATCAATAAAATTCCTGAATGGCGGAGAAAACGTGCAGAAGCCAAAACCGCTTCAGCTAGCACATTGCAATCCGAAAAATGTAAGTCTCTTTTTTCAAGACTGTTCAAATAAGACGCTAGCGTGACGCGTCAAACCTCCGATTTTGCTTTGACATTCTAAATTGCGTCTACTACGACTTAAGTAGGGTTTTGAATTTCTTATAGGGGGGTCATATGGGCTTAAGAATTCATGTTTCATTGATTGCACTTTTAGTTTCAGCAAGTTTTATTCTCACCGGCTGCACTAAGAAAAAAGATGATACGGCATATGAAGGTTTTGCGCACATACCTCTCAAGGCCAACGTAAAAGGGTTTGACCCAGTTATTTCTGGTGATCTCTATAGCGGAACTGTCATGGATCAAATCTTTGATGGTTTGATGCAATACAGTTATCTCGAACGCCCCATCAAAGTAGAACCATTGATGGCAGCATCAATGCCGACTGTTTCTAAAGACGGCCTCACTTATACTTTCAAAATCAAACCAGGAATTTTATTTCACGATGATCCAAGTTTTAAAGAAACTGCAGGGAAAGGTCGTGAAGTCACAGCTGAAGATTTTATTTATTCTTGGAAACGACTTGCTGATCCTACACTTCGCTCAGACGCATTTTGGATCTTCGACGGAAAAATCAAAGGCATGACACAGTGGCGAGACGATGCCGCAAAAGCTGGCACTGCTGATTATTCAAAACCCGTTCCCGGTTTAAGTGCACCAGATAAATATACTTTGAAAATTCAATTAGAAAAACCCTACCCACAAATTCTCTATGTTTTAACAATGGTTCCCACTACGGTTTTACCCCGTGAAGCAGTTGAAGCTTACGGTAAAGAATTTCAAAATCACCCTGTAGGCGCTGGGGCTTATCGATTTAAGAGCTGGACACGCAATGCTCGAATTGTATTAGAAAAAAATCCAAATTATTATGAAGATTATTATCCAAGTAAGGGCGAGCCCGAAGATGAAAAAGAAGGCCGTCTAGCAGATGCCGGTAAACGACTGCCTTTAAATGACGGCATTGTCTTCACAGAAATTGTTGAAGACCAACCCCGTTGGTTAAACTTTCGTAAAGGAATTTTTGACATTGCTGAAATCCCCAAAGATAACTTTGATTCAAGTGTTCAAAATGGTGAACTCAATGCTGAAATGAAAAATCAAGGAGTACAACTCACCAAGTGGGTTGACCCTGATGTCACCTATGAATGTTTTAATATAGATGATGCTATAGTCGGTAAAAACAAATTTCTGAGACAAGCCATGGCTCTTGCCATTGATGTTAATGAACTCAATGTTAAATTTTATAAAAACGCTGCACTACCAGCTCAAGGCCCCATTCCTCCAGGCATTAATGGGTATGATCCTGAATTAAAAAATCCTTATAAAGTTTATGATTTGGCCAAAGCAAAGGAGCTCTTGAAAAAAGCAGGGTATCCTGAAGGAAAAAATTTACCTGAGATTAATTACGAGACTTATAGCGGTTCAACAGCACGTCAAATTGCAGAGTACATGCAGCAATCATATGCAAAAATTGGCGTTAAATTGAAAATCAATATGAACACCTGGCCTGAGTTTTTAGATAAAATTAAAACACGCAAAGCTCAGATGTTTGGAATGGCATGGTCAGCAGATTATCCAGATGCAGAAAATTTCTTACAACTCTCCTATGGTCGCAACGCAAGCCCCGGGCCTAATCACTCAAATTACAAAAACCCTGAGTTTGATAAACTTTATGAACAATCTACAGTTATGCAAGACACCCCTGCTCGTAGCAAGATTTACCAAAAGATGGTGCTCCTGCTGAACGAAGACATGCCTTGCATTTACAACGTGCATCGCAAAGGTTTTTGGCTCAATCATGGATGGCTAAAGAACTTTAAACACAATCTGATTAATCTAAATTACGTTAAGTATTTTAAAATCGATAAACAGGCAAAAGCTGAACTCAAAAAGAAATTATAAGGAATGTTTGCTTACATAATAAGACGCATACTTTATATTATTCCAATATTATTTGGGGTTACGCTCCTCACTTTCGTTTTATTTAACGTTGTGGGCGGAAACCCCGTTTATCAAAAATTAGGAAAACACGGTTCCGAAGCAGAAATTAAAATCATGACCAAAGAACTTGGTCTTGATCGCCCCCTATTTGATCAATATCTTTTTTATCTCAAACAATGCGTAACATTTGATTTTGGTAGAAGTTGGTCTACGAATCAAAAAATCAGTGAGATGGTAAACCATGGTATTGGCGCCACACTCAGCCTTACGATACCGGCGTTTACGATTTCTATTATTATTGCCATTCTCATAGCCATAATTGCGACTTTTTTACGAAATACCATCTTTGATAAAATATTAGTCGTCATGTGTCTGGCGGGGTTAAGCATTAGTATCTTGGCCTATATTATTTTCTTTCAGTATTACTTTAGTTTCAAATTAGGAATGTTTCCCATCTCTGGGTATGACCAAAGCTGGACGGGCCGGTGGGAATATCTCGTCTTACCGATGATCATTTGGATTATCATCAGCGTAGGAAATGAAATTCTACTTTATCGCACAGTCATTTTAGATGAAGTGTTTCAAGATTATGTGCGCACCGCACGCGCTAAGGGTTTGTCAGAAAAATTTGTCATGCTCAAGCATGTTCTAAAAAATGCAATGATCCCCATCATCACAAATATCGTTATGGAAATTCCATTTTTATACACAGGTTCTTTACTACTTGAAAATTTCTTTGGAATTCCAGGGTTGGGCGGAATGACAGTTCAAGCCATTCAAAACTCAGATTTTCCTGTGATTAAGGCGATGACTTTTATCGGATCAATCATTTATGTTGTGTTTAACCTTATCTCCGACGTGGCCTATGCATTGGTAGATCCACGTATTAAGCTGGAGTAAAAATGACGAGTGCTGCAACCGCGATTACGATTGCTGATATACCAAGCACTAAACCCCGCAGTCTTTGGGGCGATGCCTTCATTCGACTTAAGAAAAATAAATTAGCCATCGTTTGTTTTGTAATTATTAATTTATATGCCTTAACCGCACTTCTTGCATGGCTTGGTCTACTTGCTACAGATTACGGCACAACCACACCAGAAAGTTATGGCGCACCCTCATCAAATCATTGGTTTGGTACCGATATTTTTGGACGCGATGTTTTTCAACGCACAATTCATGGTACCCGCATTGCCTTATCAATAGGGCTGGTGACCTCACTCATCGCTATCCCTATTGGCGTAGTCTTAGGAGCTTTAGCTGGATACTTTGGCGGCATCATTGATGACTTTATCGTTTGGTTTTACACAACCATGGATAGTATTCCCGATTTACTTAAAATTATCGCATTAAGCTTTGTTTTGGGCAGAGGTCTGATGAGTGTTTATGTCGCCATTGGATTCACCACGTGGGTTGGGCTATGTCGACTCATTCGCGGGGAATTTATTAAACATAAAAACCGTGATTACGTTCACGCAGCACAAGCTTTAGGCGCAAGTCACATGCGCCGTATGTTCATACACATTTTGCCAAATGTTTTTCATATTATACTTATTAACTTTAGCCTTCGCTTTATTGTCGGTATCAAAACTGAAGTTGTATTGAGTTATCTTGGTTTAGGTGTCGAGCCCGGGAATCCAAGCTGGGGTGTAATGATTGATGATGCAAAATTAGAATTAGCCCGTGGTGTATGGTGGCAATTAGCCGCTGCCACGTTTGCTATGTTTTTTCTCGTTTTAGCCTTTAATATTTTTACAGATTCACTGCGTGAAGCACTGGATCCAAAGCTCAGGAACAAATAATGGTAACTGAGCAAGCTCGTAAATTAGGTGAAGGTCTTGTAGCTGCAAAGGTTATCACCCTTGATCAACTTAATTTAGCCATTGCTGAAGCTTCAATGGACAACGCACCTAGCTTGATTGTGAATCTTATTCAAAAAGATCTCCTCACCTATCAAATATTTGAAAAGTTCATTACCAGATCTTTAGGTATAAAATCTGCGATCATTAGCGACAGAAAATTTGATCCTACACTGATTAAAAAAATTGGTGAGTCTGTTATTAAAAATCGACATATTTTTCCGTTGGCGATGAAAGAACAAGCTGGGAGCATGACCCTGCTCTTGGCCATGGTCGACCCACTTGATACCGATGTTATCGATATGGCAGAAAAGATATCAAAACTTAAAGTGGCACCCGTGCTTATTTCACTGCCTGATTTTGAACAAACAGTAAAAAAATATTTTAATTCATCTAGTGGCGGTATTAACGTCAGCAGTAAAGCAGAGGCTGAAAAACTTGTACTTATTCGCCCCGGTGGCTATGAAGAAGAGATCGCCTTTCAAGCAAATAAAACTAGAACGGCTCAAGCTCAAAAAGCCAAAAGAATTTCTAATGAAGTCGAACTTGATCGATTTTCAGATAGTGATAACAGCACAACCACATCTTCATTTTTAGGAACTTCAGATAAGAAATACCGAGAAGAAATCATCGTTAAGCTTGGGCTACAAAGTTCTGATTCTAAAGCCTTGCAAAAAGAACTCTATACCAAAGAACTTTTATACAATGATTTAATGGAAGTCAGCCACAAAGCACTTGACGCTTCATATGTTAATTTAAGCACAGAATCAAAAGTTGAAGCACTCGCCAATGCATTAATTAAACTCGGGCTGATGACTAAACGTGACTTAATGATGGCCGCTGCTGTAAGTTCGGTATTCGGAGAATCAGAGAATAAATGACACCCGTTATTGAAGTTAAAAATTTAAGAACAAGTTTTAAAACCCATGAAGGTACTTTCATGGCAGTTGACGATATTAGCTTCAAAGTTGACGAAGGCAAAACATTAGGCATCGTCGGTGAATCTGGATGCGGAAAATCTGTCACTTCACTGTCGATTATGCAATTAATTCCTACACCTCCTGGTAAAATCGTATCTGGTCAAATTCTTTTTAAAGGTCAAAATCTTTTAGATCTATCAGCTCGTGAAATGCGCAGCATTCGTGGAAATAAAATTGGCATGATCTTTCAAGAACCCATGACATCATTAAATCCTGTATTTACAATTGGTAATCAAATTGAAGAATCCATCAAAATTCACCAAGTGGGTTTGAGTCGAAAACAAATCAGAGATCGAGCAATTGAAATGCTTCATCTCGTGGGCATTCATAGCCCTGATAAACGAATCTCTGATTATCCCCATCAACTATCGGGGGGCATGCGCCAACGAGTAATGATTGCTATGGCTTTGAGTTGTAACCCCGCACTGCTCATCGCAGACGAACCAACCACAGCACTTGACGTCACAATTCAGGCGCAGATCTTAGAGCTAATAAAAAAACTACAAAAAGAAACAAACACGGCCATGATACTCATCACCCATGATCTTGGTGTGGTAGCTGAAACATGCACCGATGTTGCGGTAATGTATGCAGGAAAAATTGTTGAGTACGGAACTGTTGAAGATATTTTTAATCACCCAAAACATCCGTATA
Source organism: Oligoflexia bacterium (assembly GCA_034439615.1). Lineage (NCBI taxonomy): Bacteria > Pseudomonadati > Bdellovibrionota > Oligoflexia > Oligoflexia bacterium. The sequence continues at coordinate 25,648 of JAWXAT010000033.1, forward strand.
CAAGTGGACTTTTAAATTCAGTACCACATTTTGAACCAGGCAAACGACGCTCACGTTTAGAAACAATTCCCGGAATTGTGCCTTCACTGGCTAATTTACCCGTAGGGTGTCGTTTTCAAGATCGCTGCAAATTTGCTACTGAAATTTGTAAACAAAAAGAACCAACCCTTGAGGATAAACGCCCAGGTCATTTTGCCGCCTGTTATCATCCGGTGCAAGGATAACCATGGAACCTTTAATTGAAGTAAGAAATTTAAGAAAAGAATTCTCCATCAAGGGTGGAATTTTTTCTCGTGAGATCGGCAGTGTGAAAGCTGTAAGTGATGTCACTCTATCAATTAATAAAGGTGAGACCTTAGGCCTTGTTGGCGAATCAGGTTGTGGGAAATCAACCTTAGGCCGTTGTGTGATTAGACTTTTAGAACCCACAGAAGGTAAAATTCTCTTTGAAGGAAAAGATATTACAGATTTAAAAGGTGAAAACCTTCGTGCCTTAAGACGTCGTATGCAAATAATATTTCAAGACCCATACGCAAGCCTTAACCCTCGAATGACCATTGGTAGTATTATTTCAGAACCACTTTTGATTCATAAAATTGGCGAGAATAAATCTGACAGACTCAATCGTGTTCGTGAACTTTTAGAACTCGTTGGTCTTCGCAAAGAAACAATTGATCGTTACCCACATGAGTTTTCTGGTGGCCAAAGACAGCGTATCGGTATTGCACGCGCTTTGGCTGTGAATCCTGACCTCATTGTTTGTGACGAACCGGTTTCTGCATTAGATGTGTCTATTCAAGCACAAGTCATAAATCTACTCATGGATCTACAACAAAAGCTCGGGCTTACTTATCTCTTTATCGCCCATGATTTAAAAGTTGTTGAGCATATCAGTACCCGTGTTGCCGTTATGTATCTAGGCCGTGTAGTAGAATTGGCGACAGCTGAGGAACTCTACAAAAACCCACAACATCCGTATACTCAAGCGCTGTTATCAGCCATACCGGTACCCAAAGTAGGTGGAAAATCTCAGCGTGTAATCTTAAAGGGTGATGTGCCCAGCCCCGTGAACCCGCCACCAGGTTGTCATTTTAATCCACGCTGCCCCATAGCCGAACAATCATGTCGTGAAATAGATCCGATTTTAAAAGAGACAACAAATGGTCATTACACCCGCTGTATTAAAGTCACGCCACTTGGTCGATAATCAAATCGGTCGCAATGATGGTGGAATGCAAAACAACTCTCCACCCAATTGGTGACTTAAATATTCGCCAATTGAAATGAATCTTGCGTTTGATCCATTACTACTGACAAGTTCAGAGCAGCCTAAATTCCAACGACCCTGTTTTGGGTGTTGTGGATTAAGATATGCCGCTGGAACAGCAACTCCACTGACACCGATGACAGACATGTTTAATCCTCGATAAACTTCTAATCCAAGTCCAATTTTGTGAAAAAGTTTATTTGAAATATTATAATCTCTTTTTGAGAGTACATTTGTAGGTTCAGCTATTTCAAACTGTACGCGTTTTCCACCACTGACAAAAGTTAAAGGCATACCAGGCGATAAAAGAAGTGCATTTTCTAAATAAGTTCCGGCGGTTTCTGGTGTGCAATCTGCGTCAGATTCTAAAGTAGCTCCCCAATTACCGAGATCCCAACTTGAAGGGTTATCACTTGTTCCACCTACACCACCCATAAGATCAATGGGAATATTTGCGCCACAATGATTTATGGGAGTTTGCGACGTGGTTCGTGGTGGGAGCAAATGACCATCTGATCTACGAACAATACCTGGGCCATCGCGCCACGGCGGGCTATCGACGTATAAACTTTTTTGATATTTAAAGTTTAGAGTAAAAAATATTAACTCAGTTTTTTCTTGAGCACCATGTGCGGCAACTACGAAGTTTTTTAATAAATCAGAGTAAGATAGATCTACAGAAAAAGTTTCACGAACCGCATAACGCGTAGAGGGGGCTTCTCCATTTGCCAGTGATTTCCAATAAGGATTTTGACACGCTCCACGTGGAGCTAATTGAGTGTCATCACCCATACAACGCAATTCTTCTACACCCGTTTTAAAAATCGGATCTGCTGATCTTAAGGCATAGATTCCAGCGCCATTACCCGAATTACTTCCCACACCCGTTGTGTCTGTGTAGACAATGTAAAATAAACCATTGAGATACACAGCACTTGGTTGACCTGCGCCGTATAAGTTCGCGTATTGAGCAAAAGTATTTGGAGTTCTCGGATTACCATGGGGGGCGATTATGGGTTCACCATTGCTGAGTCTTTCCCAATTAATTCCATCACTGCTTTTTGCAACTCCAATATAAGTTGTACCTACAGAACCGTCTGTAGGAAATTTAGTTAAATTAATTGTGTGTCCGTTAATTGTAGTTTGCCTTTTATGACGAAACTGAGCATCGAGATCTTCTGAAAGACCCCCATAATACATGTAATAAGTATTTCGAACTTTAATGACAGATGGATCGCAAGCATGAACACCATCAAATGTAGTTGAAGCTAAGTCAGAAGTTAGATCGCCCTGTGCTCGGTTTTTAAAATACTGATTTACATCACCACTTGAGAGTCTATTTCCGAGAGAATTAGTCTCCGTGTATCCGACGTAATCACCAGAAACACCAGCGCACCACCAAACACGGTAACGACCATTCTCATCAAGCATTGCTGAAGGAGCATAATCATAACTAATACGGGTTAATGCTGATCGGCTATATGAAGTGCTGGGCTTTACGCTTATTGAATACGCATTATTTGATGAAGTCTCAGGCGACGAGAGATTTGATGGAATGTTGAGACTATTAATTTCTTGGTCATTTTGACACGCTAAAGAAGTCATAAAGATCGCAAAAAGAAGAAAACGCCCAGACACCCTGCGCATAATATCACACACCTTTCCCCTCTCTATTAGAGTGCAAAAGCAGGGCCTATTAGCCTCAGGTGTAGAGCTTCAAATTTTATGTATTTTAGCTGATCCTTGACATTTGCCTAATTGTTAGACAAAAAAAATCAAGATTATCGACGTGAAATACTCGGGTTCTCAAGTTCATTAACAAGTGCCGTAGCATTGTATACATTTCTGAGTGACTCCATCACTACACGAATATCAACACTCACACTTCGAGAACGATCAGTGTCATCATATGCAAAACGTTTTCCGAAGCCGTGTTTATTTCCGTCAAAAAGAAGGCCGACAATTTCTCTTTGTTTATTAATAACAGGGCTCCCTGAGTTTCCACCAATTGTGTCATGGGTACTGATAAAATTAAATTCAACTTTTTGATTAAGTTTTGCATTAGCCACGTGCCAACTTTCTGGCAAACGCCATGGCTCTTCACCTTTAAAGTGTGCTTCATCAATGAACGCATTTGCAACAGTCGTAAAAGGCATAACCTTTTGACCATTTACCTCGTCATAACCTTTTACAACACCGTAGGTAAGTCTCAGTGTGAATGTGGCATCAGGTGTAATCTCTGTTCCAAAAATCGCAAATTGTGCATTAGCAAGTTTTTGGTAAGCTACCATAGAGGGTGTTTGTATTTTATCTTCATTTTCTGATCGTAAGCGCCTTGTTTCTGCGTCAAGAGATTTGAGCAGCAAAATCATGGGGTCAGTGCTCGCATCAATTGCTTTTTGCCCACCATCGATAAGTGCTTTACTAAAATCAGGATCAAAAAGCTTAGAATTTTCAATTAATTCTTTTGCCCTATCAGATGGAGATTTTCCAGCAAGAGATATTTGAACCCAATGATTGTCAGCGCCTAATTTCTCAACCATAAACTGTAAAGAATCTGAAAGTTTAGCTACTTCTAATTCGCGATATACTGGAACTTTTTCTAAAATTGATTTTTTTAAAGTTTCAAGATTTGCATCCTGATATGCGCCATAACGATCGCCGTTGGGTTTTGCAGTCTCAACAGGCAATCTAACAAGTACGCGAGCTTGTGAAAATAAAGACGTATTAAAACCCATTCCATCATCTAAGAAAATACGGGGCATTCTACTCATTGTATCAACACGATTCACCTGTTCAATAATATTCCAAGCATCAGCATACTGCTGTAGTTTAGGATCACTCATTACACGCGCCCTAAAAGCTTTTTCGGTCACTTCACGTTTTTCGATAATTTTGTCATGATCAAATGCTGCGATTTCACCCTCATATACTTTTCGATAGTTCATGAGGCTTTGAAACTCTTTATCGATCTGGCGTTTTTGTTCAGAACCAAGAGAAGCGTATTTTCTTAATACATCAAGACGTCTGTAAAAAAACTCCAAGTTCCAAGGAAGTAGAACATTTCTCATGTGTTCTAAATCTGATTTAGTAAAAATACGATTTGTATGCCCTGGGTGCCCAGAGATAAACAAAAGCTCACCATCTTTAGCCCCTTTACGAGATACTGGAAAATAATTATCTACATTAACTGGTTTTCCATTCTCATAGGCACGAAAGAAAGTTACATCAAGATTAGTTCTAGGAAATTCAAAATTTGCAACATCTCCGCCGAATGAAGCGATATCAGCCTCAGGAGCGAAAACTAAACGCAAATCAGTATAACGTTTGTAAATGTACAGATTGTATCGACCACCCTCGTAAAGTGATACCACTTCAACTTTTGTATCTGAGCCTTTGTTTTCAATAGCCTCTTTTTCTATTTTAGCAATGACCTCGCGTCGCACTTTGCTGATATTTGCATAATCAGTTTCGGGTATGTTTTTTGTTGCCGCTATTACTTCAGCAGTTACATCTCGTATGATTTTTAAAACATCAATATAAAGATTAGGTATGGGGATTTCTTTATCTAATGAATTTGCATAAAACCCGTCTCGAACATAATCTTGTCCTGGCTTTGATATCGCATTAAGTGCAGAGCGTGCTACGTGATGGTTCGTAGAAACTAAACTACGTGAAATAAATGAACCAGAGCCACCCGAACTAAATCGTGTAGAAGCTAATCTTGTTCTTTTTAGAAAATTCTTTGAAAGACTAAAACCGAATTCTTTTTTAATTTTTTCTTTCGGTACCATGTTGTAGGGCCACATTTTACCGGCCTCATCAACAATTCGAGCAAGATTGGAATCACACTGAGGGCCAATCTCAACAGCAAGTGCAGATTGATAAAGACCCATGACCACAATTAATGGACTCAGAACAACGAACTTCAAATTTCTCACTGATTACTCCAAAATAATTAACAATTTGATTTAAAGCAGTTAAGCACCCTGCAAAGCATGCTTATTTGTTCATTCTTGTAGCATATTTTAAGCAATATGTTTCATAGAAATACTAGGTTTTGTGGGTGAGCTTAACGAAGCTTAAGAAGTGTGCGAACGGTGTTTTTAATCTCATCTACGTTAAAAGGCTTTTTAATGTAATCATCACATCCTACGTCAAAGCCCCTACGCACATCGAGTTCACTGGTTTTTGCTGAAATAAATACAAGAGGAATTTTTTTGAGATCTGAATTTTCCTTGAGAAGTTTACACAGTTCAAAGCCGTTGATCCAAGGAAGGCCAATATCAAGTACGATCAATTCTAATGGGCCCTCGTCAAGCACTTGAGAGAGTTGTGTACCATCTGCAGCGACCAAAACTCTGTAGCCCTCAGCTTCAAAAATACGCTTGAGAGCTTGTCGCATAGACTCATCATCATCAATAACAAGAATTGTTTTTGGATCTTCTTTTTTCTTGAGTGATCGAAAATCACTGAGCGAAACCACCTTTTCACGGGTGATTTTATCACGAGTTATTTTCTCAATTTTATCGACCAATTTTTTTGTATTTAGTGATTTACCTGAACCGCGCGACATCCTGTCTTTAACCTTTCAATATTTTGTCTTTCTTTTAAGTATAGAAAGTTACAAACAATTCACTCAAGCCTAAAATAATACAAAAAGGTCGAGGTAGCCAACTACTGAAAGTACTTATGTTTTTTAACTATGATTGGCTTCTAAGAATCGCTCTGCTTCTAAGGCTGCCATGCATCCAGTGCCTGCCGCGGTTACAGCCTGCCGGTAGACGTGGTCTTGAACATCACCCGCAGCATACACGCCAGCCACGTTCGTCTGCGTGGTACCGGGTTTAGTGATGATATAGCCTGTTTCATTGAGATTGATGATGCCTTTAAAAATATCGGTATTTGGCTTATGTCCTATGGCAACAAAATAACCCTCAGCTTTGAGCTCGGTAGTCTTGCCAGTCTTGATGTTTTTAATACGCACAGATTGAACACTTTTTTCACCCAAGATTTCATCAACTGTAGAATCGTATATGGGTTCAATTTTCGGATTTTTTAACACGCGGTCTTGCATGATTTTACTGGCACGAAACTGATCACGCCTGTGCACAAGATAAACCTTGTTTGCAAAGCGTGTAAGAAAACTTGATTCTTCCATCGCTGTATCACCGCCCCCAACAACAACGACATCTACTTTCTTAAAAAAAGCGCCATCACAAGTAGCACACGCAGATGCGCCTTTACCCATATATTTTTGTTCACTTGGAATTCCAAGCCACTTTGCACTTGCACCCGTAGCTATAATAATAGTTTGAGCTTCATACATTTCATCTTCAACCCAAACTTTAAACGGGCGTTTAGAAAAATCAACTTTAGTCACATTGTTTGTCACAAATCGCGTATCAAAACGTGCGGCTTGTTTTTTCATGATTTCCATTAATTCTGGGCCAGTAACGCCTTTATCAAAACCCGGATAATTTTCAACATCGGTTGTGATCATTAATTGTCCGCCTGGTGTCAGGCCTTCGATCATCAATGGCTTAAGATTAGCGCGCGCTGCATAGATTGCGGCTGTGTAACCCGCGGGGCCTGAACCGATAATAATTACGTTTTCCATTTTATCCTCTTAATTAAGAATTCGATGCCAGGGCCCATCTTTTTTAACCCAGCGAAGCAATGCTTGAGCTGCAGTATCGGCCGACATTAATTTTGAACCATCATGTCGCACTGACGCTGTCTTTGGCAACATTTCTGTGTCCATGTAACCAGGAGAAAACAACCACACTTTATTTTGATTACCTTCTAATTCTTTTTGAAGTGAACTGATAAAGCCAACTAATCCATGCTTGCACGCTGCGTAACTTGCAGCTAATGGATCTGGTGCCTGCTCAGCAATACGACTTCCGACAATTATAAACTTTCCAAGCTGCGATTCGTCTCGATGCTTTAACCAATCACGACATAGGCGCATGGGAGCTAAAAGCCCCACTTGTAGAGCCCAGTTGTGGTCTTTCCATTCTTTTGAGCGGAATTCACCGTGTGGCCCACCGCCCGCACTGTAGATGATGAGATCATATTCTTCGTTGGCTATAAGTAATGAAAGTGATTCTTGATCGACTCGCTGGCTTAAATCACACCTTACTGTTTTTACTTCAAAATTTGAGTCGATCTCTTTTTCAACAGTTTTTAAGACATCCTGACGCCTCGCCACGAGAGTAACTTCTTCTAAACTATCTAGATGTGTTTTTAAAAATAAAGCGAGTGAGCGGCCTAGCCCCTTACTTGATCCAATTATCAATGCTTTTTTAGGTACAAAATTTTCATCATTTGCTTCTGTCATCATGAAATGTAATTAACATGATGCTCAAAGCATTGCCAGTCTGTTAAACTTCAAAACATGCCCATTATAACTTTTGCACCTGAAAATATAAGCATAGAGGTTTCTAAAGGAACCAATCTAATGACTGCTATTATTAAAGCTGAATTACCCATAGGTAGTTCATGCGGTGCCATCGGAATTTGCGCTAAATGTTTTGTGCGAGTTATTCAGGGAATGGAAAATCTATCAAAACCAAACCCAATAGAGAAAAAGCTTTTGGAGCGCGAAAAGTATAACACTGACATAAGAATTTCTTGTCAGGCAAAAATATTAGGGCCTGTGACAATTACTACAAGCTATTGGTAATCTCAAAACACACCAGGAATTATTTCTGAAGCCGGACGTAATAGGTTGGCAATTGTTTGCGAGTAAAAAGTTTTTCAAAGGCAGTCATAAAATTTTCTTGAGCCCATTCTGAGTTATGCAAATCACGACTCATGCGCACGACTTTATATAAGCTATGGGAAATTTCTTCATTTATGAAATTAAAATAATCTAAATCATCGGTTTTGATATCGACGTAACAATCAGGTTTTTGTAGCGGGTAAAGCATTTCGAAAAACTCTCGCCTCAAAAGACGATTTTTTTGTTGGCGAAGTCTTGGCCACGGATCTGGAAAATAAATAAAAACATTGTTTAGTTCTTGTTCAAAAAAGATCTTATCTAGATAACGCGCGTGAAATCTGAGGCCACGGCCGTTTGGGAGTCCGTCTTTTTTAATGCGTCTCACCGTTTGAACCAATGGTTTGTATTTGATTTCAATTCCCAAAAGATTACGTGTATTTTGTGTGCGTACTTGATGCTCAAAGAAAAACCCGTTGCCACAACCGATTTCAAGATCCATAGGTTTTTGCTGATCAGTAAAGGCTGAGTTCCAAAGCCCTTTCATTAAAAGAGCTTCTTCTTCGAGATAAATCCAACCTTTGTATTCAGGTAACATCTTTATGTAGATGTTTGGATTAGGAATATTCTTGGTGAGGCTCATTTTAAGAGAATTTGCTGTACGCATGCAAAAGCTTGTAACAGAAAGGTGCTCTTTATTCAACCAGAGCTAACTTGCCTTGGTGATAGCTTCTCAATATCTTTTTCGATCTCTAGAAAGTAATCAGCCATTTGTTTGCTTAAGGCATCGATATCCTTCTCGATAAGCGATAATACTGAATCTAAGTTCTTTTTCCCTTCATCTAATAAAAGCCAGATCTTTGGGTTCACACTAGGGCTTCTTAAGCTATGAAACTCAACGAAGGTTGCAGAACTTAAGTGATCTACCAAGTTAAAACCTGTAATTTTTTTGCACTCAGCTTTTGCTTTTGTCCACTGACCACTTCTTACCAGGTAATGAAGCTCTTTAAGTGCAGAGAGATCACTCGCCATCTCTTGGAGTTGAGTCGCTGGGCTTAACAGTTGGCTCACATGATAAGCTTGAGGAAGTATGTTCACGTGAGGATGTGCTTTCACTCGATTCAGATTCTCACGAAACTTTTTTAAATTATCACCGTCAACAATACCAATCATGCTCATTGAAATCTGATTTATTTTATTAAATATTGAAGCAACATCGATTTTTATACCAACTGCTGACTGATCAGCTTTATACCAATCAACAAGGAGGGTTTTAAAATCTCGAGAAGCCATGCTCTCAACGGGCATATCTTGAGCCCAACGCCCAAACCATTCAGGATGCTGACGCTTAAATGCTTCAGTGTTTGTGCTAAATAAAAAAGAAGTTCTTGATAAATTAACGTTAGATTTTTTGATCCACTCAAGCATACCCAAAAGATGGGCGATACTTTGACAATTGCGACTATCCGCAGTCACGAGCACGGGTACATGTTTTGTTTCACGACGAACATAAAAATGATCAGCACTTTCACTTACAGGGTAATCTGAACGAATGCTCATGCTTAAAGATACAGGCTCTTGTTTTAATTGAATTTTAATTTCTTCAGCATCATCTGAACTTATAAAAACCACAGGTAGGGGCAATAAGATGGTCGATAATGGAAGTTCATTTGCTTTTTTATTTTGATAAAAGGCAACGGCCATAGCTTTTTTGTTTTTTGCCTCAAAAACAAGTGCCAATGGATTTGCAATTTGCCCACGATACTCCATTAGCCAAATTTTCCCAGCTAAGTCGTCACGACTTTTAAGCTCTTGGAGCGAACCAGAACCTACAAAAACTAATTGGCCAGATAATTTTTTTCCAGATTCTTCGTTACCAAACTTGATTGTGGAATCATTGATGGTTCCAAAAGTGCCGGGTGCTGACGAAAGCGTTTGCACCTCCATATTGTCGCCACCGACTTTAAATTCTAAAACGTCATGCATCCATTTTAAAGTCTTTGTGTTTTCTTTAAAACTATCTGAATAACCAATTGCTGCGAGTTCATTTGCGAGCCACTCATGAACTCCTGTTTGCTTGGCACGTGCACTTTCACAAGTTAACCGCTTTTGTTCGATAAACTTTGGATCAACAAGATCCAGCTGATTTTTTGTGAGTTTAGCGGCAAATACTTGGGATCCCCAACTAAGGGCTATAATAAATGCGATTAATTTTTCCATACTTAAATTATAAGCATAATGACTTAAAACAAAGAAGTCCTTAAAAACAAACTACAATAAAAAGCCCCACCGATTCGATGGGGCTTTATATTATTTCAAAATTAGAACTGATTAATGACCTTCACCATCAGCATGTTTATGACCGTCAGTTGTATCATGCGCAGCATCTTTAGCGGCCTTAGTTGTTTTTGTCTTTTTAGTGGTCTTTGTAATTTTCTTTTTTGCAACTTTATCATTATCTTTTGTGGCTGGAGCTTCTGCAGCATTGGTTTCAGTTGTGGTGGTTTGGGTATTGGTTTCTTCAGCAACTGCCACGAGGCTCAATGCCGTTATAGCAATAATGACGAGTAACTTTTTCATTTGATCTCTCCCTTGAAAAGCCATGATTGGCTTAGTCTCGTCTGGCAGAATGGTAAGAACGCTATTATTTGTCAAGTATTGGAAACGAGTTGATTTAATGCGATAAGTCAATCTATGATGTGGAGCTTAATATGGCCGATTCAGGAGGACCAATGGCAGAAGAAAAAAAAGAAGAAACTGCAAAAAAATCAGCTACTGATTTTTTTCGTGAGAAACTCTCAAACAAAGAACAAATTAAAGAAACAGTTCTTGAGGGTTTAAAAAGCACCAATTCACGGGTTCGTGCGTTGGCTGTAAAAACAGCGTTTAAACTTCAAGATCATCCATTTGTGAAAAAGAATGTTATGCCCCTTATTCAAAGTGATAAGAGCAAAAAAGTTCTTCGCACACTTTCACAAAAAGTAACACGCAAAGATCTCGTCAAAAAGATGGATGATCTCATTGCTGCTGCTAAAAAAGCTGCCGCTGCAAAAAAAGAAGCAGCTGATGCACCACCAGCTGACAAAGTTTAATTAATTTTCTTAAAACGAAAAACAAAACCCATGGGTAAAACCATGGGTTTTGTCTTATTATTAACTATTTAAATTTTTAATATCACAGATCCCCTGCACGTACGGTTTTACGACCATTTGATTTCGCGCGCACAACAGCTTTTGACAAATGGTGTTCTACGAGACTGGTTAAGCCCTTAACAACATCACTTGCACAATTCATTTTATTCTTTTTAATGAAAGCTTTAACTTTGGACTGAACTACTAATGCGGGTCCACCGCCACCTTTTTTTGCCATTTCGTATTCTCCTTTTTAAGTTGTCTGAAAATTATGCGAAACATTGTGCTCTAAAGTCAAATTAGATTTTTTTTCCAAAACCAGGTATCAGCATTTACACCTGCAAAATCGCTCTCAACGAACTCCACAAGCGGATCAATTGCTCCAGGATTATTCGTCAAATGCCTCGTACATTTCATACTATTTGCCGGCACGAGTAGAAGTGCTCTGCGTGGTAAATTCTTTTGAGAACAGGCAAATATGCGAGTTTTTGTACCGGGGTAACTCGAAAGATAATCCAATGCTTTAGAGGTAAATCTTGGATTTTCAAAAATAAGACGCTTCACTAATTTACGATTTTGAAAAGCATAGTGAGCAGCAGTATTTGCCCCTTTAGACCAGCCATATACCAATATCGGCAAATGGGGTTGCGTACGTTTGATACGCATTGCGATTTTCTGAGTGGCACCCAGGTAGTCGGCTTCTTTAAGTTTCTTCCCTTTAAGGTCAAACGCATAAACAGAAAATCCGTGGCGACAAAAATTTTCTATAAGCTCGGTTGACGATTTGTAACTTGCCTCAGGACCTTGAATGAAAACAAGTGTCCCCTGTGAAGCTAAAGCTTGGAAATTCGCGGCCTTCATAACAACACGCTGACTGAGTTTAATATTAAATGTTTTAGCCTTGCAGGTGGCAGCTAACGCTTCACCTGACCAAATCAGTGATACAAAAATCATCAAAAATTTAAGTGGCAAGAAGTTCATAATGATACATATCGCAAGTTTCATTCCACTCAAGTTACTGGTCAAATAGGGGTTTTGATGGAGAAGAGCCAATATCCAAAGCTACAAAGTTTTCAGCTGTTAAGCCAAAAACGTCACAACCTAAAAATCAACACGTTTAGGCCACATCATTATAAACTCTGGTTGGCTGAAAACTCCAGGGACCAAGTAACGGAAAAAAACCTCGAATGAGATACATTGATTCAGGAGAAGCGGCATTTGGAACTCCCTCTCCATCAATGATGTAATCACCAATATAACTCCATTTAGAAACTGGATCTTTAAAATGTGTGAGTAGTGTTCCGGGAGTCATATTGTTAAATGCTTTTGGATTTCCCAACATTTCTCGAATGAGCAAATGCACTTGAAGCCTGTGGGTTAAGGCGCCATGAAAACCATCAGCATGATAACTGTCATAAACAACTCTTCCACGCCCACTTTTAGCACTTGAAAATTTGTTCCAAAAATCTAGAGCTGATTTTCTTCCTGAAACCACATCGACCGAGATATCAAGTGGCTCTACTGCCCCCTTAGACTCCCAACGTTTTAATACATTCTCTAAAGCCTGGTCATGGGTGAGCTTTTCAACTTTACCTTCATAGGCTATAGAATTATTTTCCATTTTTGAGCGCTCAAAAGCCACTTCACTTTCAAGTTCCTGCATACGCGCAAACCATCTTTTGCTGTCACTCATAAAAGCATATGATTCACGAACCACCCTACCAACTCTCCCCCTTATAGTATGAAGGGGAAGAGGCACAGTTGGCTTTGTTTGCATTCTAAAATTTTGATTCATTCCATTTAATAGCGGGTTGTTTCGTGCTTGAGTAAAGCGATCTCGTACTAATTTTTGGCGTGTTTGAACTTCACTCAACGTGATTCTACTTGGAATATTTTTTGGAATGTCTTTGACTATTTCTGAAACTGAAATTTCACTGACTATTCCAGAAGTTTGAGTAGGCGCCGGTGAATTACCGCGCACTTCGCCAACTGCTTTTTTGAACCCAGCAACAGTAAGACTACCCATAAGTACGTTCACTGCAGCACTCGTACAGACTTTTCTAAAATCCGTTTTGTCCCATCGTTCAAGTAATGTTGGCTTGTGCCCAAGCCCATATTGCGCAACAAAAGCACTGGAAGCAAAACTCTTAAAACAATCAGCACTAACAAGTAGCCCTTCTCCAGCGGGAGGAAGTACTACAAAACCTAAAGCGCCCATATTTAAAACTTTTAATGTAGAAAGGGCAGCTGGAAATGTCATGCCCGCAGGTAATGTAAGCGCTAAGACTCCACTCAATGCCACAGGAAACGAACCCAGGAGTGTAGACACCCCAACATGTGCGATACCTTCATGCCCAAAATTTTCTAAAAACTGACAACTAAATTTTCCACCAAATTCGTTTGATTCAAAAGCTGAATTTACGGCAATGCCTAATGTACCAAAAGCCATTGAGCCAAGTGCTATTGAGGCACCTGCCTTTGAACCCGATTCTATTAACGCAACTCGTGATGCTTGACTAAGACCAAGACCAAGACGACCTACAGAAGGTGCACCTGCCCTGATATATAAACTTCCCATTAAAACACCTGTTAACATTTTGAGAGTTTTTTCAGTTGAATCAATTACACCAACAGCTTTGGCTTGATTTTGGGAGTGAATTTTAAACAAATCTTGTACTGATGTATTCACCTGATGAAGTACAGGTACTGGCAAACCAAGATTAGGAAATGTTACTCTTTGCATTTGTTGAACAGCTTCTGCAGTCTTGTCAAAAGTCAAACGTGAAGTGGTTCGCTTTAACGGATCACCATCTGCGCCATGCTCAAAACCATAAGCACTTCTAAGTGACCCTTCAAAAATATCGCCCCATCTTGCAGAATTTCCAGAAGCTTTAAGTGCACGCACATATTCTGTTTGAAAAATCTTTACCGACTTATCTACGAGTGAAAAATATTTTTCAAGTGGCATCACAACAACTGATTTATTGAGCCCCCCACCTTGCGGTGGCAAAATAACTTGATCCTCAAAAAAAACAGCCTCACGACGTTTAACATCTGTTAGCTTCTTTATCGTTTCAATTGACAAAATATCGGCTAATGCTTTTTGAAGGTCAGGGCTTGAGGACAATCGTACAGGATCTAAATTTGCCTTGCTAAAATTCCACCCACCACGCGTGTCATTGGTAATTTTTTCTTTTTTTAATAAATTTATAGAAGGCCGCAGACGAGTTGCAACTTGATTTACAGCATTATCCAACTCAGCTTTTGAAATTTTAATTGGAAGCACAGAAACATTAATATTATTTTCTACTCCGTTAATTTTATTAATAGCCAGTTGAGAAATAAACTTTTCTTGAATCAAATTCTGAGTCTTTGCTATTTTCGCAACCAACAATGCTTTAGCCATTTTGTTTTTTTGTCTATCCGTCAAATTCCTCAGTCTATATTGCGCATCTTGAATATCTTGTTTTGACATTTCGCTCATATAGCCCAACTTATACGAGCTATCCGCCGCCTTACGAAGCTGAGTCAAAGCTTCAATGGCCTCTAACTCATCTCGTGTATCTAAAATATGATCACAACTTTCATTTGATGCCGAAATTTCATTAAAATTTGCAGATGCCCCCTTAATCTCACCGCCATGAGATACAGAGATCAAAATTAAATTTTGAATTAAAATCATGCTTATTTTAAATCGATCCCAAGACATTTCTATAACCCCTTCATGCATCAAGAATTGCAATATCTAGGCACTGTTAGGAGCAAATTAGGCCCCTCATAATGGATAGGATTTAGACAGTTGTTTGACTGTTGTTTGTTTCGAAACACAACATTGCAATTTAGAAACTCTGCTGATTTTTTATCCAAAAGCTTACCGCCAGCAGATCTATGGAGAAAACGGGCTTCAAAGAAACATGTTCAATTGCAGGAACGCATCAATTTCAGATTGAGGTATCGGATCTAGTCCAAATCGAGATTTTAGTTTTTCATACCTCACTTTCAAATGTGCAGGCAAATTCTCAGGATTTTGAAAGACCGCACCGATATGATTTTCTCGAATTGTCCATAAAGATTCCACAGTTTGCAAATCAGGGTTTATTCGCTTTATGTGCCATTGATCTGAAATAAAATGCTATGAATCCCCCAATTGACCATCAACTCTCCAAATAGCGATCCATGGTCGTTTTGACAAAGGTGTGAAGCGCTTTGAGTTTATTGTGATTTGAACAATGTAGTGTCAGGTTTTCTAGAGTTGAAGTTCCCCCTAAAGCAAATGGAATAATGTGCTCGGTTTGGAGAAAACGCGAAGCAGTACAACGAAACTTTGAAACTGGATCAATAAAAGTACACTGAGATTTGGCTCGCACCCACACTTGACGTTTAATGTGAGCGGGAATGTAGCGAGAGCGTGGAGAAG
>JAWXAT010000034.1 GCA_034439615.1 Oligoflexia bacterium
AGTTAAAGCTTTGAAGATTTTGGCAAAGAACAAGAAAGCTCAAGATTTGCGCAAAGCTCATGAAGCGAATGCTGAATTAGACAATGTTAATTTAACCAAAGCTGAAGCGGTGAAAAAAGCTTTCCCAGAGAAGTGCAATCCAGCTTCTCCACGCTCTCGCTACATTCCCGCTCACATTAAACGCCAAGTGTGGGTGAGAGCCAAATCTCAGTGCACTTTTATTAATCCAGTTTCAAAGCTTCGTTGTACTGCTTCGCGTTTTCTTCAAACCGAGCACATTATTCCATTTGCTTTAGGGGGAGCCGCAACGCTAGATAACCTGACTCTACTTTGTTCAAATCACAATAAACTCAAAGCACTTCACACCTTTGGTAAATCGACAATGGATCGTTATTTGGAGAGTTGAGGGTCACAGAGAGTTAATGGTCAGTCAAAATCATTAATCGTCGCAGAATGATCTGAATTGCTCGAAAAACCGTAATCAGTGAAGTGAAAATAAATTAATTGCAAAAGTCTGTTGCCCCGTTTTATGGGGAAGAACCAAGAACCCTTAAAAATTTGGAGGTGACGGTGAGACTTGAACTCACGTAAGCGGTTTTGCAGACCGCGGCCTAACCCCTTGGCTACGTCACCATTAATTTGAACTCACACAAAATATGCGTCATACCAGTTGATGTAAAGGCTAAATTATGGTGCTTGATTTGCATTAACAGCGTTGACTCTATTTATAAGTAATAGAGCGAACTTAATCCGCCCAAAAAGACTACTTTTGTACGAAAGTGTCGTTTTTGGTCCTTACCAAGGGTTAGAGATGTTTAGAGTTCTCAATCTCATAGTATCCATAATTATGGCCTTAACGGTCGGTTTATCCACCCCCCATGTACTGGCGGCAGATCGTCAAGGCGTAAGTGGCGCAATTTCAAATTTACTTTTTGATTCTGATTTTTGCACAAATGGAATGCGACGAATCTTAAGTTCTGATCCAAATATCGATTTTGAAAAACAAGCAATTCGTGATCTCACGGCGCTTGTTATTCGTGAATATCTCAAAGCTGGGTATCCATCTAAAAATGAAAATCTAAAACACGTTCGCAGAATGATCGACATCATTAGATCTAATCGCACTGAATTAGAAAAAATCGGATTAAACCCTGATGAAATCATTTCATCTCTTTACATTTCTGACATGGCTAAGAGCCAACACATCATTGATAAATATAAAGATACTTTCTTTAACGGTGATTATTTAACTGCATTTTTAGAACACAGTCGCATGAGTATGTTTGAAGCAGACGAAATGGCAAAAAAACTAGGCATTTCTGACGAAGCTTGGCAACGACTCACCAGTGGAGTTATTGGTCATGATGGCCCATCAATACCAGGTACATGGTGGGAAGAAATGTACTCAAAAAAACTTGGTAAACCCTACCCAAAACTTATGGCACAGCAAGGTGTAATTCATGCTTATCTTGATCGCATGGATCAAGGCGGACTTTATCGAATAAATAAGTCACTCGAGGGCGGAATTAGAAAAATAAGCTATGACATGTACAACAGAAAAAAGACACCTCAGTATCACAATCTTACAGAAACCGTTAAATATGCCTTTGGTGATGTTCATGAGAAAACAATTCCTCAGCTTGATCATTTAGATCAAGTGGTTGTGCCTAAATTTTTTCCAGAAGGTAACTTTCCACCGTTTTTAAGAAAGCAACGCGCTGAATTTGATCAATCACAAGAATATTTAGAATTTGTTGAATTTAAAGGTAATCCTCAAAGAGTGATTATAAAAGATAAAGACGGAGCAGAAGTAGTAGTAAAAACTCTCGATGAGTTTTGGTTATTCATTTCTGTATTTTCAAATAAATAATCTAATTTCTAAAACAAACAGTTTAATCCCCAAAAATATATTATTTCAATTTTTTGACATCAAATATAATTTCTGAATACCTAAATGCTTCCTCTAAATTTTGCATCTTAACCTCTGGTGAAAAATCTAAAACTGCCAAAGTCTGAGCTAAACTTTTAACCTTCAACCATGAACGGTAATTTAAAGAGCCTGCATCTTGTTTATGCTCTAAAAAATCTTGAGCATGTTTTGAAAATTTAATATCGCCACACTTACTTTTAAACTCCAAAGCTTTTTTAATTCTTTCTAAAATCACTTGTGATGAAATTTTCTCTTCATTACCCATAGGGGAATCACAAAATACTTTTACATCGAAACGATCAAAAAGCGGCCCACTCATTCGAGCTTGATATTTTAGTCTATTTATTTCAAGACAACCGCACGCCTTTACAAAATGCCCCCAGTATCCACAGCGACAAGGGTTTGAAGCAGCAATCACTTGCACGCGACTAGGAAACTGCACATGAAGGCCAGCCCTATAGATTTCAACAAATCCTTTCTCAAAAGGCTCTCGTAGTGAATCTAAAACTGAGGGATTAAATTCTAAAAATTCATCAAGAAACAAAACACCACCGTGGGCTTTAGTAAGTGCACCTGGCCTTGGTGGCACTCCCCCGCCTAATAAACCAACAATAGATGCTGAATGATGGGGTGATGCCCAAGGAATCTCTTTTGGATGTCTTTTATAAAGGGCATCTAAAGCTTTTTGTTCAATATCGATCTCATCACCAGATCGGTGTAAAAATCTTTTTAAACTCTCGGCAAAAAATGTTTTTCCACAACCCGGCGGACCACTAAGCAAATAGTGATGCCGCCCTACAGTAGCTATTTCTAGATGCCTTGCCCAAAATCGTGAAAATTTTAATTTACTCAGGTCTAAATTTTCTTGAATACTTTGTTTATTATTTAAGTCAGTGACTTCACTACTTAGTGCACTCTCATCTGTTTTTAAAAATGTATTTTGATTCCACCACTGTGGCTGTCTAAGTTCTTGAATATGTTTTATTCCCACAACATGTGTATTCAGACTTTGCGCCAATGCAGGTGCTACTTCCGTAGGAACTACAATGATCTCAATTTCTTTTTTCTCTAAAAGTGCAAAGGCAAGGGCTTCTACTTCAGGAACACACCGCACATGACCATCAAGTGCTAACTCGCCCAAAAACATCACAGACTTTGGAGGTACTTCTATTTGCTCTGATGTTGCAAGAATGCGCGCTGCTAATGCGAGCTCAAAACCACTCCCCTCTTTTCGAACTTTAGAAGGTGCTAAATTTAAAACCACACGCTTTTCATACGGAAACTTATAACCCGCTTGAATGATGGCACTTTTCACTCGCGTTTTACTTTCTTTAAGTACCGCGTCTGGAAGCCCTACAATTTGAAAAAATGGTAACCCCGATGAGAGATCAATTTCAATTTCTACCGCGATTGGTTTAACGCCAACCAGCGTTGCTGAATAAAATATCATAGATTTATGAATTGCAATTAATTGCCAGGCTAAAACTTATTTAAATAGGAGATGGTCAAAAATCAGTTCGAAGTATCGGACAACGGATGATGCTGATCGATTGTTTCTTTAAGATCAGAGTTTTCAACTTTGGTATAAATCTCAGTGGTTGCAATGCTGGCATGCCCCAAGAGTGTTTGAATAGATCTTAAATCTACTCCCTCACGTAAAAGCTGAGTTGCACAGGCATGGCGAAGCTTATGAGGTGAAACATTTTTCTTAAACCCCGCCTCTAACGACCATCTTTTTAGCCATCGAAATATATCAATACGACTTGGTCTATGACCACGATCATTAGCTATAAGTGATTTTTCTGACGGATCAACCATGTTTAATCGAATATTTAAATACTCATTAAGTGCTTCAATAGCCACTGTCACCAACGGCACAACCCTTTGTTTTGCACCCTTACCAGATATGCGCATCACTCGAAGATCAAGTTGCACATCAACCATATCAAGTGCGCATAGCTCTGAAACACGACACCCTGTTGCGTAGAGCAGAGTAAGAACCGCTTTATTTCTTAATTGGCGATACTCATCTTTTTCTGTGGTTGCTGAACGCATCAATGATTTAATTTGTTCTTCAGTAAGCGTTTCGGGCAAAGTTCTAATATGTTCAGTGATCTCAAGTTTTGGAACTTCTTTAATGAGACCCTGTCTTTGAAGATATCGAAAATAACTTCTCAAAGTTGAAATTACACGGGCCTGAGAACGACGACCCAAACCCTTTTTAGTACAATATGTTTGAAATTTAATTTGAGAAAAATTATCTACACGCGCATTTGTTTCGTTTATGAATTCTCCAAAGAGATTCAAATCTCGTGCGTAACTGCTTTGTGTGTTTTTTGATCCTGATTTTTCTACAAGTACACTTGTTAAAAAATCAGTGAGGTTTGGAAGTTCCATGAGAAATAGTCTATTGGGAATTTTTTAAATATGCAAAGAGGTATTACTCAGGTTGTGTGAGAATCATTTGGCCTAAAAACACCTCTTTACCATTAATGATGCGGCTGAGTTGAAGTTTAATGACATCAGTTAAATCGACATCACCTTCTTCATCAAGAATATCGTCGCTACGAACTATGAGTGCTGATTTATTATGTAAATTAAGTTCTATTCCAAAATCATTTTCAGTATAGACACCAGGGTTCAACGCAATGTTTCTTCCAGGTACTAAAACCCCATCATCATTGATGCCAATGCGCACAAAATTCACGTCAATACCAGCATTCGATGGTGCTGCGGCAGGTACCACCTGAGCAGGTGTTGCACCCGGCACGGGGGTGGGAGTAGGTGCCGCAACAACAGCGGGGGTGGCTTTGTCTTTTCCTGCGATTATTAAAGCGCCGCGAACACCGTTAGCTCTATTGGTAATTACAAAAAATGCATATGTTTTAGTAAGATTTGTTTCTTTCACAGATTCTTGAGCGTTGTCAAAAAATCCGTTGTGCTTAAGGGGCATGACAATATCGATGGGGCCCATACTTCCTGGTGACTCAGCAAAAAACATTGTAGACCCTGGCTCAGCGTGCATTTTGATAAATGTTTTCATGTTTTCTTTAATCACTGCATCTTCAGGAAAAGTTGAAGCATTAATTTTTGACGAAAGTTGACTCAGCTTTGCTTCTACAGCATCTTTGCCGACCTCTAATTCCGCCGTGCGTTTACGCGTGCTACAATTTAACCCTGCTGTAATTAATGATGCTAAGAGTGCAAAATAAATGAGTTTCAATTTCTAATCCTCACAGTGCAGTGTAGGTAATGGGTGAACAACCTGGGATACTGACTTGTCCTTGCATATAAAAACCTGTGGGTGAACCCGGAAGATGGGTATCAACTCCGTACTGGATGGTCACGTTCATTGCTAAAGAACTATTGTTTGCCAATTGCAGATTTGCTTGAACTCCTGCGATTGAACCAGCGAATCCGCTTGTCCAAAAGCCTTGACCTTGTATTGGAATTTGTTGTCCTGGTGGTAATGAAATACATCCGCCAGGGCCAAATGTCACAGTACCGCTCACACTCACAGGGCCCGCATAAGCTTGCCCGGGAGTAATATTTGGAGCGCCAAAACTTAAAACCATAATTGATCCGTTAGAATCTAATGAAGTTACTGCTGGCCCATTGAGTAATGGAATTCCACCCGCTGGAGCAACTCCGCCAGGAACACAATTGGGTTGGCCTGGTTGGCATATTCCACCAATTGGAATAATGCCTACATTTGAAGCGGGGTTGTTATTACTTGATTTGTTTCCGCAACCCGGAACCGTCAAATAAATCCCTGCAGCGAATGCAAAGGCTAAGAAAAAATATTTTTTACTCATAAATAACTCCATATTCATTAAATTCCCAGAGCCGCATGGCCATCAATTGAAGGTATTGTTCCTAAAAATTTCACGGCCGTTGCACCCGTTGTCGCAGGTGGAACGCTCTGATTTACACAGTAATAAGGTGATGAAGGGCCAATAACACCTGTCCAGCAATAAGCTTTAGGATTTGGTGGAATCCAAGTGCTGCCATTCCATTGCCCATTAAAAAGTGGATTTGTATTGGGTGCTGCTTGAAAATTTCGATACCAAACAGTTCCCGTCATATTTGAAACGTCAGTACCTGTTACTGGCGTAAGGAGCAAAACAAGCATTCCGTATTGGTCTTCAAACATGATGCGATAAGTTGGTTTTCCGGTTGTAGGATCAACTGTAAGAATATGAACATTGTTACCGCGATCAATGTGATTGCCGTTATAAAATGCGGCGCTATGTAAAATGAGTGAGCCGAAATTTTGTTCATAAAACCGAATATGCATTTCGCCTAAATAAACGCCGCTGTCTGGCGAAACACTTATATTGATTTGAGCCGGGCCCGTTTGAGCAAGTGGTCCACCGACATAATCTTTTAATGTTGCATTTTGATCACCTGAAACTACCAATGATGCTGTAGCACCAGATGAAATCGGAGGAGGTGTTGGAATAGCACCTCCAACAGGTGATGTGCCAGGAATAGGAGTGGTACCCGGTACCAGGCCTCTGCCACCTGGGCCAGCCGCTGTGTTATCACTAGGCTTAGAGAGCACTTGCTTACCTTGGCCACAACCTACAAAAGCTACGGCAAATGTGAGTAGTAAGGCGCTTATGATTTTACTCGTTCTATTAAACATAAATTACTCCTGTCTACATGTGACTCATTGCGACGATTGTACCAAGATTATTGATACTCAAAATAATTCAGTGATATTAAGTTGTTATGATTGGTCTACGGTAAACTCGGAGCTATGAATTACAGCCTGAGACCCTGACAGGCAATGTCTAAATATTGGCGTAAAATCTACTATTCACGTGTGATTTTAGTATGTTAGAAAAATAATTTAGGTGCTTAGCAGGTGTAAACGCATTAGACAGCTGAAAAACAATAAAAAGATGCCCGGAAGCATCTCTTCTCCCGGGCATCCCAAATGGAGGAACCAATGAGGGCATTTATTTTAAGACGCTGTCCCCTACGTCAGGTTCGAAATCTTTGATCATCAGCATTAGATTTTTCACACGCTCAACCAATTCTAAACGTGATTGAAGCGTGTGCGTATTTCTGTAGCGGCGATTTATTTCTTCAAACTCTTCTTTCACCTTTAAAAGATCTATAAGAGTCAAAAGTCGCCCTCCTTGGCTTCGCTGATACCCCTCATCCAATTTGAGGAGTATTGATATAGATTTGACACCTACGTAAGTCGGCCCGGTTAATAAAAATTCCAGTGAAATTTCAATTGGTGTTAACAGTTGACTCAGTGACGCGCTGAAGTTAAATCTTGGTTCCCTTTGTTAGATTTTTATATGTCGCGCGCGAGTGGTGGAATGGTAGACACGCATGTTTGAGGGGCATGTGCTTCGGCGTGGGGGTTCAAGTCCCCCCTCGCGCACCAATCGTCCTGACAGACGCACCGCTAACCCCATGGGATCGAGCGGCTCTGTTTAAAGGAATTGAGTTACTGATACTCCGGAAATCAGAAGATAATGAGATGGCCTTGGATTTTAAATCCACGGCCATTTTGCTTTGGGGCTCAATTCCATCAGCTGCCTCGGGAACCTAGTGTCATCAAGGCAACGATATCTATTTGAGAGTTGTTAACCCATTGCAATCTAAAGAGGTTTTAAGAAATATTTCATCTGTGTTTTCTCTCGAGAGATTGTAAAATCGCCTTTTATTCTGCGTGTTTCAAAGCTTTACTGTACTTTTTTGTAAGCGCAAGTTGAATAAGAGTTTTTTCTATCAGTTCACTTTCTTTTGTGTTCTCGATTTTTGAACTTTCTGAACCTGATCTGCCGAATTTTTCGTCGACAAGTTGCATCTCAACACGATAACTTTTTAGTCGATTCAAGTGTCAGAAATTTGAAAAACGTTGGCCGGTAATAGTTATGCGATTCCGATTTTGTTGTAAGGCAGGTGTTTTAAGAAAACTTTTTTCTAATTTAGACTTGGACAGCTCGCACAAGGTGGTTGTTTGTTTTTAGCCTTCCTGGCTAGAAATGCAGACTTTTTATTCTCTTGAAGTTTGGTTCGCTCAGGATCGTCCCACTGAGATTTGAAAATTTCAATAGGTACACCACCTTTGTGGACTGCCAATGGCACGACGTCGTTATGCTGCCTAAAATAAAAATTTGCTTTTCTTAAGAGATCTTCGCCACTCTTAATTTTTTGATGATACAAAAATCGATTCTTGAGTGAATGAAACAGTCCCTCAATCATTGAGTTTGAAAAATGCACATCAACTTGAGCAAGAATACGCCGAAGTCTGTTTGACGTGATAAATTGAATAACCTTTCCATTATTATTTTCTTTTCCTGGGTCCATCATTACATCTGAAGAAATATCCGTGCCCAGTAATTCTCTAGATTTCTGACGGGCAAGCTTTAGAGTTTCGACTGTTTCTTGGGCTGTGATCTCGTTTGTCACTCGCCACGCCAAAACATACCTAGAAAAATTATCGATGATGGCTTGAATATAAAACTTTACGTTAGGTGCGATTGCCACTTCAGTGACATCAACATGCCAGATTTCATTGGGCTTTGTGGCTCTAATACCTGTTTTCTTAAATTCCTTTTTCTCTAATCTCCAAGGCCTACACCACTCAAACACTCTGAAGTACTTGTACCAGGTATCAACAGAGCAAAATAACTCACCAGTTCTTTGTGCAAGCAGGTGAAGAGATGCGATCGAGATATGGGCGTATTTCTTGGCAGTGACAATTTTTTTCATCGATGAGATTTCATCTTCAGTTAACTGCGAAGCTTTTCTTCGCTCGCACGGGCTCTTTGTATTATTACAAAGAGAAATCTCAGAGGCCCACCGCCTGTACGAGCTTTTGGTAAGCCCTATGGCTTCAAGACAGTGGCTTAATTTGTTGTGCTTTAGACTTTCTTGAATAGCTGCTACGATTTGTGCTCGAGACTGCTTGCTTCTTAACTGCTTAGTTCGAAAGTCAAATGGGAATACCTTTCTGACCGTCTCAAGTAAACGGCGCATAGACTTTTCTTTGGCAAGTTCATTCTCTAAAAATTCAGATTTTTTTCTGTAAACAGATTCAAACTCGATAACATTTGTTGTGTCTGTTTGCCTCTGTGTTTTAACCCAGTATTGAGCGGTTGTGCGCGGGATCTTCATGTCTGGAAAGAGATAGACATTTCGAGCGCGAGCGACTTCTTTTTTTACAACATTTGGGTACGATCGATATTTAAGGGCTGCTTCCATAAGGTGTCCAATCCTACAGACGAAAAATTCGGCAGCTCGGGTGCAGAATTTCACATTGCTCTGTTGTTTTAATGTGTTAGGTGCGGCTCAAACTTAAAGTTTGAGCCGTTTGTGAAGGCTTCTTGCCATAAAATTTGTGAGGAGTCTATCGGTCTTACAATTCAAAAAAATATCTGTTTTTGTCCTGATTTCTTCGATCTTCGGATCACTATGCAATTTTTTAATATCACGATGCCATATCCTAGATAGGCACCACTTATTGTTCAAACTAGGCTTATCACCAATTAATACGCTGATGTCGGTTTGATTGTCTGACGCAGATGCAGGCTTTAGTATTTTTGAGCTAATTCCGACTTATCCAGTATGACAAGCCTTATAAACCACGCGAACTACGCCGCGCGAACACTCGGCAATTACAGAAGTGCGATTTTAAATGGTGGTTTTATTTTAATTGGAGGAATGGGACCAAATATTTCCCAATATTGCTCTAGAAAATCTAAATATTCATCTAATGTCACTGTTACCACCTAATTTTTTAATAACTTCCCATTCATTAAAGAGATCTGCATATTCTTTTATTCTTTTCCAATCCATAGAACTATTATGAGCTAAAATAAGTGCTTGAATATCGGCTTTATCTTGAAGTTCACGTGTCGGTTCATTTTTGTAAGCTTGAATTTTGAGACCAATTATATCTTCTGGCATAACTACACGGGTTGAAAGCTTTTCTGAATCTTGTGCCAGGCTCAACATTTTTTGGCTGAGGGGTCGATTGGCTAAAATAATATCTAAATTTCCAACACCTTGAAATTGTAAAACATCATCTGTTTGGTGGACAAGTTTGAAACCACTCTTTGTAAGGCTCTCAATAATAATATTTTTCTTTTTGCCATCAGCTAAAAAATCAATATCGGCAGTAGCTCGGTTGATGCCATGTGCTGCCAATGCAAAACCACCTATGAGCGCGTGTTCAATGCCCTGAGCTTGAAGACACGCGCTGGATATTGTTAAAGTTTTTCTTAAGTTGATCATGGTATAAGTATAAGACCAGATAGATTAAATTTCATCTTGAAAGGAATGCTCGGTACTTAGTCTAGTTCGTAAGTTACCGAAAACACACATATCAAAACCTCGCGAGTAGCATTACGTAGCATAAACATTAAGTTCCGCAAGATTTCACCCCGATCCCGATGACTTTTGCCAACAGGTCTTGGTGCAAACTAAAGCTTAGCTTCTCAGTGGCACCATCTAGATCACTTCCAACCACCCTTAAATAGACGTTACCCGCACCAACACATACAGTGGTCGAACTGTCATTACTTTAGACAATCTTACAAATAGTACGTTCCTACACTTCGGCAAATCTAATTTAAGAGTCTATTTAAGGTCATAAAATTGCAGTACAGATCGGTGAATCAACTGGAGAATAAAATGAAATTAATAATTGGCCTCTTGCTCACTGTATTTAGTTCCACGGCTTTTGCGACTTCACGCCTTGATGTTACTTCGCAAGCTATTGAGCGGGGTTGCTTAATCGCAATTGGGCTCACACAAAAAGGTAATCCCAATGGCCCGTTTGCAAATCAGTTTCTTTGTATCAATAATCCTGTAACCGAAGCTGGAACCTACAAAGAACTTAGGGGTTGTGCTGTTAGTATTGTTGATACGAACACCAAATCACTCATGAGTTTTCAGCAATTCAACTTTGACTTACAAACTTCAATTATACAGGTTGCTAAACCCTGTTCGCGCGAAAGTGTACCAGAGCTTATTACGTTGCCTATTTCTGAAAACCAAGTTGTTGGCGATTTGATAAAAATGTTTATAGGTTTTAATTCTGACCCGCACATTGTTGCAGAAGTAATTCCATTTAGTAAAATTCTTAGCGAATTGCATTCAAAACCTGTCGACGTTATCGGTGGTGGTTTTCCATCGCAACCAGGGACCACTGGCCAGTCACCTGCAGATATGAATAAACACCACACAGTGAAGGTGTTTTTCGGTACCGATCGTAAAGTATTAAACACAGGAGCAGGTTTGCAATTTACGGGTGACAGAAATGAAAATAGCCAGATCACCCTCGGTGTTGCTGACGTGAGTATTCCAAAGTCTCATAAGCCAGGCGAGCTTGAAGCTCCTTCGGTATATTCATTGGAATTTCGAAACAATCCTGATCAGCATGTGATGGTGAAGTCTGTCGCAGTTGAAGGGGCTGATACTTTTTTTCAAAAAATAAAAGCGAAGGTCTCTACAGCTTACAATAAAGATCTATTTATTTTTGTTCATGGATACAATGTAACTTTCGATGAGGCTTTGCGAAGAACAGCGCAAATTGCTTTTGATATACAATTTCAAGGAGCCCCGATACTTTATAGCTGGCCAAGTGAAGCAAAAATTTGGAGATATCCGGTCGACGAAGCCAATGTTGAATGGAGCTACCGACACTTAAGTACTTTTATAAATGATATTGTTAAAACCTCTGGTGCACAAAAAATTCATCTCATTGCACATAGCATGGGAAATAGAGCATTAACGAATGCTATTGAGTCCCTTTGGAAAAGTCGAGCAGTGGGGCCTAAAACTTTCCAAGAAGTTATATTAGCTGCCCCCGACGTTGATGCCGGAACTTTTAAAGATATTTCCTATGCGATTAAAGATGCAGCAAAAAGAGTGACAGTCTATTCTTCCGGAAATGATAAGGCGTTAATGGCATCAAAGTGGTTACATAAGCATAAGCGACTTGGTTTGATGAACCTTTTAATTGAGGGGATTCAAACTATAGATGCTAGTCTTACTGACACTTCGATGTTTGGTTTAGGCCATTCCTATTACGGATCAAAATTACCAGTTCTTGAAGATATTAAGTATTTGCTTATTTACGGGTATTCTCCAGAGCAGAGATACAACTTAAAGCCAATAGATCATTCTAAGCCTCGGTATTGGACTTTTAAATAAATTTATTCCTGTTTTAAGAGTGAAAAACCATAACGCCTGATCTGTCGCCTGATAACCTAAATATCTTACATTTGCCCAGCCTGAGCGGGACATTATCGCTGCGGAATAACACAGATTTAAGCAACCAGGTCTTTTGTCCGATATAGACATGTACTACACCGGGGAGTGACCGATGCGGCAGAAACCAAGATTGTTTAAGTTTCTTTTAATAGCCTTTTTGGCCATTGTTATTATTGGCTTTCAGAACTGTGATTCAGCAAAAGACAAATTTGCTAAATTTAAAACCAAGAATATCACCACAGCGAATATCTCTTTAGGTTCTGGAACACCTTTTCATCACTCTTCTATCTCGTTTTCAGGCTCTGATGTCACGCAAATCAGCGGAAATAAAAATCATATGGCTCCTTGGAATACTAGCGATAGTACAACCCATAGCAATGATTTCACATGTGCCCTCATTTCAGATGGTCGTATCATTTGCTGGGGTGATAATTCTTTTGGCCAACTTGGTGATGAATCATATCGAACGCGTTCGTATCCCAAACTTGTATCAGGTTTAAAAGCTCAAGCTGTTCAAATATCTATTGGCGGTCAGCATGCCTGTGCACTTCTTGCCAATGGTGAAATCCAATGTTGGGGAAGAAATAAATCTGGTCAACTTGGTGATGGGCTACAACTTCAAAGTCCGCTGCCAAAATTAGTGACGGGGCTATTGAACAAAGCCGTAAAAATCACAGCAGGATTTGCCCATACGTGTGCCCTTTTGATAGATGATAAAGTTCAATGCTGGGGAGATAATCAATCAAGTCAATTGGGTAGTAAAGAATTCCAACCCCATACAGAAAATATTAAAAATAATGGCAGGTTTTCTCAAAACGCAATTTTGGCCACATATTTAGATCTTCAGTTTTATAAAATCATAGAATTAAGCGCTGGTGGATTTCATACATGCGCTTTAGCTTCAAAAATATCTAATCCTACAGACACTGCGGTGTTTTGTTGGGGTGAAAATGGATATGGACAATTGGGCAATGGAGAAACACGAACAGATTTTTTTATTCCACAACACAAAAAGAGCCTCAAGAGGTTAACAATTTATTAAGTTCTACCAAGTCTTTATCCTCTGGCATGAACAACACCTGCGCCCTTTTAAACGATGGTCAAATCCAATGCTGGGGAGTTGTTGGAAGTCAGGTTTCGCCATCTGAGGGGTTTATTAGCTATTTGACCACTGGAACTCCAAAACTGGTGGAAGGCCTAATAAGTAAGGCTGTAAGTATTGTCTCTGGAGATGCTCACTGGCGAAGTCAAATGCTGGGGATCTAACGAACAAGGGCAGTTGGGTGTGGATCCAAATATCATAAACTCAAGCGCAGCACCGGTAGTCGTTAAATTTTAAGCTGGTGAGAACGTTCTGCATAATTGAGAACAAGCTTTGAAATTAAAACCTTGTGCTCCACGAATTTTATAAAGTATAAAGGTCTCAATTATTTATAAAACCGTGTGCTCGAGATAACACTCATGAACTTTCAAACTTGGATTTTACAAAAACTACCAGGCATTTCACTTCACAGTGCAGAGGCCGTATTAAAGCTGACTGATGAAGGCTCAACAGTTCCTTTTATCGCCCGTTATCGTAAAGAAGCTACGGGTAATTTAGATGAAGTCATGATACAAAAAGTTATCGACGCAAAAGAAGAAATGGAAATGGTTCTTAAACGTCAAACCCATATCTTAGGTGAAATTGAACACCAGAAAAAATTAACACCTGAACTTAAAAAACTCATCTCGAGCACTTTTGATCTAACGATGCTTGAAGAAATCTATCTTCCATTTAAGCAAAAACGAAAAACTAAAGCAACTCTCGCAAAAGAAGCAGGCCTTGAACCTTTGGCCTTATGGATTTGGAATACTTGCCAAGGAAAAGAGAAACTAGGAAATATTTCTTTAGAAGATAAAGCAAAAGAATTTATTAATGAGAAATTTGAACTTACAGATGTAAAAACTGTTTTAGAAAAAACCCAAGACATCTTAATAGAAATGTTCTCACTTGAAACAGAACTCAGGGATTATGTACGAGATGCTATTTTTAAACGTGCACACGTTATCACCTCGAAGGCTAAAAAAGCACAGCCTCATAGTAAGTTTGAACGTTACTTTGAGCATTCTGAAGCGATTACCTCTCTTCAAAATCCACAAAACTCTCACCGCTATTTGGCGATGCGCCGTGGGTGGACAGAAGAAGAACTTTCTTTAACTATTGATGGCTCACCCGATGAACCCGAGCTTCACGAGAGTAACGTTACACATTTTGAAAAATTAGCACTTAAAGTACCCACTGCACCCGGTGCTGCTATTTTAAAACGAGCTGCCCTTTTAGCATATAAAGTACACGTACTCTCAAGTGTTGAAAACCAAGTACATAAAACTTTAAAAACAATTGCCGATGAAGCTGCAATTTCAGTGTTTGCTGAAAACTTAAGAAAGTTACTTCTAGCTTCACCCTTTGGTTCAAAATCTGTATTGGGTGTAGACCCTGGTTTACGTACAGGTTGCAAGCTAGCTTTAGTTTCTGATTCAGGTGAATATCAAACAAGTACAGTGATTCACACTCAAGGCGAAAGTTCTCACGCTGAAAAAATCTTATGTGAAATAGCTAAAAAAACTAAATTAAAAGCTGTCGCTGTGGGTAACGGTACAGCTGGGCGTGAAACTGAAACATTTATTCGCGAATGTTTTAAGAAAAACGATATTAAAGTTCCGGTTGTCATGGTGAGTGAATCTGGAGCCAGTGTTTACAGTGCAAGTGCAGTAGCACGCGAGGAATTTCCTGATTTAGATCTTACAGTCAGAGGGGCCATTTCTATTGCTAGGCGGTTACAAGATCCTTTGGCAGAACTTGTTAAGGTTGATCCTAAAAGTATTGGTGTTGGTCAGTATCAACATGATGTTTCACAAACAGAACTTAAAAAATCTTTAGATTTCGTGGTGGATTCTTGCGTGAATGCGGTGGGCATAAACCTCAATACGGCATCCATGCATTTACTCAGTCATATTTCAGGCATTAGTGAATCTTTGGCAAAAACTATTGTCAGTCATCGAGATAAAAAAGGGCTTTTTAAATCGCGCCTTGAACTTTTAAAGCTCCCACGATTTTCTGAAAAAGTTTTTGAACAAAGTGCGGGCTTTTTACGAATTCCTAATAGCGAAAATCCTCTAGACAATACCGGTATCCACCCGGAGCGTTATCCATTTTTAGAAAAATTAGCAAAAAGTATGGGCAAAAAAATCACTGACTTTATCGGTTCAGGGGCAAGTGTTCTTAAAAGCAATAAACAATTATCAACAGAGATTGGCGCTTTCACCTTAAACGATATTGCAAATGAACTTGAAAAACCCGGCCGTGACCCCCGTGACGAGTTTGTGGCGTTTCAGTATCGTGATGATATTCATGCCATCCAAGATCTTAAACCAGGCCTTATCTGCCCCGGCATTGTGACGAATGTTACAAATTTTGGAGCCTTTGTTGACATTGGTGTTCATCAAGACGGTCTCGTTCACATTTCTCAACTAAGTAATACATTTGTTAAAGACCCACGCTCTGTTGTGAGCCCCGGTGATAAAGTTCAAGTTAAAGTTATTGAAGTGAATCTTGAAAAAAATCAAATTGCACTTACCATGA
The DNA here is from genome assembly GCA_034439615.1 of Oligoflexia bacterium. Taxonomy (NCBI): domain Bacteria; kingdom Pseudomonadati; phylum Bdellovibrionota; class Oligoflexia; species Oligoflexia bacterium. Next base: position 15,798 of record JAWXAT010000034.1, read on the forward strand.
AAATGGATGCCGCTGTGGGTTCGATCACAAAACCGTCAGGTGCTGGTAAATCACAACCTGTAGCAAAGCCACAGGAAAAAGTTTCTATGAATAATGCATTTGCTAGTTTAGCAGGCCTTACGGGTCTTAAAAAGAATTAAGGATACATTTATGGCAAAGAAAAAAGCAGTTGATCTTTTCGGAGACGAAGATCTTGAGTCAAAATCTACGGATTTTGCCAACCTTTTAGAAGATCAAAATCTAGATCAAAAAAAATTGCACCCTGGCGATAAATTAAAAGGCGCGATTCTTACAATTGGCAATCAAGAAGCTTTTATCAGCACTGGAACCCCTATAGATGGAGCACTTCCCATCGCGGATCTTCTTGATAGTGATAACCAAGTAAAATTCAAAGTAGGCGATGTTATTGAAGTTAAAGTTGTGCGCGTTGGAGATGCCGAGATACTTCTTAAGCGCCTAGGTACAACTAATTCATCAGGTGGCGCCACCGATCTTGGGGAAGCTTTTGAATTAGAGCTCCCCGTTGATGGTAAAGTCACAGAGCTAATTAAAGGTGGTTTTAGAGTTGAAGTAAAAGACAAACTCGCATTTTGCCCAATAAGCCAAATGGATTTTCATGTAGATATGCCTGAAGACTACTTAGGCAAACGTTATTTGTTTCTCATCACCAAGTTTGATCAAAATGGCCGTAACCTCGTTGTGTCGCGCCGTCGTATTTTAGATTTGCAAAAACAAGAATCTGAAGGTGATTTTTTGCAGCGCTACAAAAAAGGCGACATCTTTCAGGGTAAAATCACGCGCCTTGAAAAGTTTGGAGCTTTTATTGAAGTGCATGGATCAATTCAAGGGTTGATTCCTATTTCGGAATTGGCTTGGGCCCGAGTGAATGATCCTCGCGATATAGTAAGTATTGGTCAAACTGTTCAAGTCATACTTCTGGATGCCGCCTATTTTGAAGGAAGGCTCAAAGCTTCTTTTTCATTAAAACAAGGTGGAGGCGAAGGAGATCCTTGGCTCAGAGTTGTGAATGATTTTCCTGTAGGAACCATTTTTGAAGGGATTATTGAAAGAAAAGAACCCTACGGCATTTTTGTAAACGTCATGCCGGGAGTAACGGGGTTACTTCCAAAATCTAAGTATGCAGATTCAAGTGAGACGCATATCTTTGAGCGCGCAAAAAAAGGCGATAAAGTAAAAGTGCAAATTGATGAAATACGTTTTGAAGAAAAAAGAATTTCACTCTCCCCACCTATTGAAAAATTTGATCTCTCAGGTAAATCCCTTTCCAGCTCCAACTCTCAAAAAGGTTTTGGATCTTTTGGTGATTTACTTAAAGATGTAAAAATCAAAAAATAATTATTTACCGATCTTATAACAATTGAGGTTTAAATATTTTTATGAATGTGAAAAAAATTTGGTTAGCTTCCTTCTTAATTCTAATAGCTTACCCGACATCAACATTTGGAGCTGAGCAAAAAGTAGAGCCTACCATCGCTGACAAAGCCACCAAAGATATTAAAAAAACTGCAGATGAAGTTTTAGTAGTTCTTGGTGAAACCCGTGAGCGCCGGTCACAAGCTAATTATTTTGCACTTCTCAACTATTCATTCTTGGATTTATTAATTCCAGGAAAATATGGCTTAACGATTGGCCTTCTTCGAGATCTTGATAAAAGCTGGGAGTTTGAATATTTACGCGGCACAATGTCGGTTCCTTTTTTAATCACTGATCTTGTTAAAATGACCGATGAAAGATTCTCTATTATTGGAAGATCATATTTTGGCAGTAACAGTTTTAACTTAAATTACGGACTCACCTACTTTAATTTTTCATTAAATCTTGGCGATAAATTAATGAGTCGTGTTTCTGGTGGTGCTTATCCCTCTATGGATTTGATCGCTGTTCAGGCATTAGGTTTTAATGTGGGCATAGGAAACAGATGGACATTTAAACATAACATCACTTTAGGCATTGATTGGATCTCTTGGTCCCAGCCTGTGATTATCACAAAACGCCAAGCAGGTTTTTTAGATGCCAGTAGTAATCAAGCAGATAAAGATGCCGTTGAAAATTCGATAAAATACATGGCTTATTTTCCACGACTTTTGTTACTTAAATTACAGTTAGGAATTTTGTTTTAAAATTGCCAACTCAATTCAAATGTTACAAAGTATATAAAGTCTGAATAGCGCTGCGGTCATAAGGAGTAAGAAACTCGCCGGGCTGCTTCTTTAGATAATCCCAATTGTAGTTCATAATACTATCAGATTCATATTGATGTTGCAGACCAAGAACGTGACCCATTTCATGAGCGATTACGAGAGTAATGGCGTCTTCAAAACTCTTTAACTTGTCAGAAATCTCTAGGCGGACGGCGATGGTCAAATTTTCTAATACAGAAATTGTAGTAGCATCGATAAGCAAGTGGATATCTCCATCAATCAAACCCTGTTCTGGTCGCCCTACAATATCCATAGCAAACCCTTCGGTTTGCATCATCTTGTATTTATCAATGATACGAATAGTGTGTGTGTTGAGATCTGAAAAAGGCGGACATTTAGATTTAATCTCAGTTTCTAGCGAAAGCCTGTTAGTTAAAACCGTCTTCCAGGTATTGATTCCACGCTTGATTCCATGGAGTAGTTCAGGTTGATTCACGCCGCATACTTGCATTGTTAATTTTTGTTTCTGTGGCCAATGAACATCCACTTTTGGGCCCATAATTAAAGTGTAAGGAGAAAGAGCTTCTCTGCGTGAAAACTGTGTGTTGTTATCACGCTTTGTAAACCAGTAACTGAGAAGATATTTGGAATCACCCTCTTTAGCATAAAACAAGAGGGAGAAGGCATTTCCTGATTCATGGACTGAGTAATGCTTAATCTCTACAGAGCTTTGAGATTTTACTGCATTAGTACTTGCGCTGCTAATTGCCTTAAGTTGAAGGCGACCATCAGATATGTCTGGAGTAAAGTGAAAATTAAGTGCCAATGGTCTCCACATTGAAGGCTTATCATTTTGTGAGTTATTGGTTTGTAAAACTACTTCACCATTGTGAAGGGTTTTCCAAACATATTTTTCAGCATGATCAACCGGGCTATATTCAGGGGCCTTCCTGTCTCGAACCAACTGCTCACTTGATTTAGTTTCTTGAGCTGCCATTTCTTCAGCTGATTCAAATTTAGTTTTATCAACAAATATATGAGCCATAGTGAGATAAAATCCATCAAAATTTTTTATATTTTGGCTAGTGAATGGGGATTGCGTATTGAGTTCAGAATCTGCAATTAACTCGCGAGGATCACCATTGATGAAATAAGTGTTGTTAACCACTTTAGGGTGATGGGGAGCAGGATCTGAGTTCTTAGGACTACACGAGGTTACTAATGTTAATGTAAGGCCTGCTATGGCCAGATAAAGTTTTGATTTTTTGAGCATTGAAACCTTGTTAGTGCATAAGTGCATAAGTGCATATTAAAAGCTGTATACTACTGAACTCTACAAATCAGAGGCCAAAAGTTATTTTGCTGTAATGTGATATACAAGCCTGCAAAATGCATAATGCTAAAGTGAGTGAAGAATATTCATGGTAGGTGCCTTTATTTGTTAGTGGCGTTAGGTTGCACCTGCTCATTCGCAGTAATTGCAAACCGTTTAATCTTATCGCAGCTGTTTGACTGGCAACATACGATCAAGAAAATGCTCGATCGCGGCTGTTGATATTTGCCCTTCAGGGCCATTCAAGAAAAAATCAAAACCGTGGGGGCCCCATGGCACAACGAGCGCCGCTGCTTTTACGCCGATTACTTTAAGCCGTGATGAAAGGCGTTCGGCATGTTTAAACCACACAAGTGTATCGAGTTTGCCGTGAATGAGAAGTGTGGGGCAGGAGTTTATCGATACCTGCTCAATCATCGACGCGGTTTTGTAGAGATCGGAATTTTGTAAAGGTGGTGAACCCATTAATGCACGAATCAGCCCTCGTGATGCTAAAATATCATCTTCATATCCGACTTCGTAACCAAATGTGAGATCAGTTGGAGCATACAGCGAAACAAAACCTTGAGGACGATCAACTCCCTTGAGTGAATATGCGACAGCTCCAGCGATTTGTCCGCCAGCAGAGCGACCCAAAATTACCCACCGATTTGCATCGATGTTCCAGGCTTGGGAGTGTGACTTAATATAGGCGATAGCTTTTAGTACGTCAGACTTTATTTCAGGCCAACGAACTTTCGGTGCAAGGCGATAGTCGATTGAAAAAACTGTGTATCCAAGATTGGCGAGATGAGAATTGAGATCAGGCAACTGTTCGGAGTTTCCAGAATCCCAACCGCCTCCGTGAATTACCAAAATCCAGGGTGAAGAATCAACGGACTTCAAGGGTAAATAACGATCAATGTTGATTGGAATTTCATTTGGAGCATCGATATTATAATTCCCACGCACAAATGGAATTGCTAGCTCACCTCTGCCGAAGAGTGTCGTTTTCAGCGACCATAATGAACGCGGATTTGTCGTTGATCCAAAGCTTTGCTCAAGATCTAAGCGCCACTGATCTTGTTGCCTTACCACAGCCATAAGTGGTGCAAGATATGAAACTATCGCAATGAGTGTTAACCCCGTGAGCATAAGTCTAACTTTAGTATCAATTTTAGAGTTGTATAAAATGAAAAGACCTATGAGTGCTATGAGCGCAAACCAAATGCCCATCTGTGTTGTCAAGATCGAAAGTTTCCATGCGAATATATATGGAAGTGTGATCAAGTTAAAAAGCGACAGACCAAACAAACCGATTATTAAAATGTAAATAACCCAAATTCTCATTGCGCCACCAGGTTGCCAGATGTTACTGGTCGATTAAAGAAAAATTACTCGCACTAAACGTTATTATGAGCGTACTGTGCAATAGCAATAGGCGGCAAAGTTCAAAATGCTCTTATTAACCATTGCTCTACGGGTGATATGACGATTAATTCTATTAATGACATTCGAGCAAATATTCTTCTTGTGGACGACCGTCCCGAGAATCTATTTGTATTAGAATCTGTACTTAAAGAAGCACCTGAATACAAATTGTTTATGGCCAATTCGGGAGCAGAGGCCATTGAATTAGTTAAAATAACAGATTTCGCGTTAATCTTATTAGACATTCAAATGCCCGATATGGATGGTTACGAAACAGCTTCTAATATCAAACTCCTTGAACGCGGTCGTGATGTACCTATTGTTATGGTGACAGCCATCTTTAAGGAAGATCCCCATGTCATAAAAGGCTATAATGCCGGAGCAATTGACTATGTTCCAAAACCATTTAATCCAGATATATTAAAAGCAAAAGTTGGAATTTACGCAAACCTCTATTTAAAATCACGCAGACTTAATATTCAAAATCAATTCTTAATTGAAACGCAAAAAATTCTAAGTCTAGAAAAAAATGTCAGAACAGTTCTCGACAACTTGCCCATCGGCATCTTGGTCGCTGATAGTAAAGGTAAGATTTATCAAGTCAATCAAGAGGCAAAAAAGATTTGGTGCGGTTCAAAGTTAGTCGAGATAGATCATTATGATGAATATACTGGCTGGTGGTTTGAAAGTGGATCCCCCATAAAGTCACATGAATGGGCTTTAGCACGCGCCATTGATATTGGTCAGACTTCACAAAATGAAATCATTAAAATTCAATGCTTTGATGGTTCTAAAAAAATAATTTTAAACTCTGCCTGCCCTATTTTAGATAGCCACGGAACCGTCACGGGTGCAGTTGATGTCATGCAAGATGTTACTGGGCAAAAATGGATCCAAGAAATCAACATTAAATTTTAGAATTTAATTTTCTCTTTGCGTACGAGGTCCACCACCACACGCTCTTGCATTAGGTTGCAAATCGCAATTGGGTGGGCCATAGCCTGGAGGTGGAGTTGTCCCCCCGGTTCCAGGAGGTGGTGTATTTGGTTTTGGATGAATACAACCATTAATTTCTCCCTCTGGTGCTTCACGGGAGCCATCTACCTTGAGACAACGACGTTGACGGGATTTATCTTCCCACCAGTCATCATCATCTGCATAACAATTATATTTCATGTATTTAGAATGACAACAATGATGAGTGCATGGCGGCGTGAGTGCGGGCTTACCCAATAAATCAGTTGGGTAACTAAGACATTCCTGAAAACCCGCAGCAGTGCGCTCAAAGTATTGCGTGTTACCGTGATTAAATCGTTTGCATGACCAATTCCAATTCAAGCACTGACTTTTATTTGCTTCTGAATCAATATTACATGCGCGTTTGATTAATTTTTGCCCGTTACGCGAACCACCACTTGTGTCTACGCCGTTTGCAATACAACAACAGGGTCTACCCAAAGAATCATTTTGTGCTTCGCAAAGTGCACGACCTTGTTCATCATCATAAAAAGAATCTAGCCCCATGTTTGCAATCGGGCGTGGTGCAATACTTTGTCTGTTAACAGAACTTGGCATTCCATTATTGGGTGTATGTGTTGTCACATTACTAGCAGGATTAGTTGCATTGAGATCAGGGCCATAACCTGCATCACTTTTATCTGTCGCAGTAGATGACGCTTGATTTAGTGTATTTTCTGAGCCACCACAGTTTTGAAAACTTGATACAAGAAGTAACGTGAATAAAAAAAATGCCGCTAAGTGAATCTTGCCCATAAAAACTCCACACGTTTAAACCCATTAGTCTATTCGGTTTTTTGGGGCAAAACTTTAGCCTAGCGGCGTAAAATTAACTCAATAAAATCAAATACTTACTCAAGCGCTTTAATATCATTTTCAGTTAATCGAGGATGATATGGATTTTCCACTCGTTTTACGACGCGATTAAAGGGTGATCCGCCTGTATAGATATAATCTTTAAAATACTTATTTAAAGAAAATCCTACGAAGCTAGACATGCCCGCCTCTAATTGCGGAGTGGTAATTGTTTTTCTTAAACTTGTTTGCAACAACTTATTAAGAAACACATTTAAGCCACCTTGTTTTTGCATTAAAAAATCCATGAACGACATGAATGCAACACCCGCGCGATATGCTTGACCATCAGTGTATCGACGATAGACTGAGCGCCCACCCATGCCAGTGCTTCCATAATTAAATGTAGAAACTTGACCAGGGTTTTCATCACTCCAAGTGGTAATGGCTTCGTCAATCCAACCTGAATTACCAGTTGCCGGCATTACACCTCGGGCAAAATAACTATGCGTGAGTTCATGGTTCAATGCCCACATTGAAGTAACAGTAGCACCTGAGTACTCCATTCCTCCACCCATAGTAGAACTTGCATAAACTGTTACAGATGAATGTCTCCAAGGGCCGTATTTAACCTCAAGGCCTTTGATCGATTTTTCTATAGCAGGAATAAAGCGATTCACAGTGTCGAGACTCTCACCATAAACACGAACAGGAAGTGAACGTCCGTCCATTGAGGCGATATTAAAATCTTTTAAGTGAAATTGTCCTTTTGGCGCTGTATGAAAATACAAAGACGATGAAGTGAAGTATTCAGGAAACTCAATCATCCATTTAGAATCTTTTAACTTAGATAATTGACCGTTTGTGAAAAAATCTTGCTCCCCTTGAATACCCAAAATATCGATGGTGAAAGTCATTCCCACCTGATCGTATTCAAGATTTGCTGGAAGATATTTTTCTAAATATCCACGATCATCAAGATCCGTCATGGCAAAAAGATTTCGCACACCATTAGTCGCAAATGTTGGCGCAAGATTTGTTACCACCACCATTTTATGCATACCAGGAGCAAAAGATTGCTTTACTAGACGCATTTTTGTTTGCGATTGAGGGTCACTAATTAAACCTTGAATCACAGATTTTCCGTCAATTGAAACAGAAACCGGCTCGGCAACCGAATCAAAAATCGGCATACCTTCTTCAAAGCTTTGAAAATTTATTGTTGAAGTAGCAACTGCTGTCTTATTTTTGAGATCATAGACAATTTCATACTTAGCATCTTTAAAATCTACGTAGATTGCTTTTCCACCATTTATACTAAATGCAGGTGGCGCATTTTCAATTCCATTTGCGAAAGCATTAATAGATAACAAAAATACAAACAACAGCCCTGTTGTAAAAAATTTTGTTTTCATTGAACTTCCTCCCCGTAGAGAATTTTAGGAAGGAGTCAAGTTAAAATCAAGTACTATTAAACCTCTTCAATGTAATCGAGATCTTTGCCAAATGACTCTTTCAGCGGCAGTAGTGATAAGTACGCCACAATAAGACACACCACGCCAATCGCCAAAGCGCTGTAAACGATACCCAGCGGCGCTTTAAGATACTCAAAACCAAATGTTATGGGCACAACTGCACCACGCACAAAGTTAGGCACTGTCGTTGTTACTGTTGCACGTAAATTAGTACCAAATTGTTCAGCAGCGTTAGAAACAAAAACAGACCAATACCCGACAGCAAAACCTAATGGGAAGCACATGTAATAAAGATTTTGAGCTGTTTGACTTCGTGTAAATAAAAATAGCACGATCGATAGACCAGTAAGTGTGATGAAAATAAATAGAACTTTACGTCTACTTTTTAACATTTGACTTAATAATCCACTGGCAAGATCACCCGCTACAAGCCCAATGTAGCAGAACATAACGGCTCGCCCCGCACTCACTTTTTCAACAATACCAAACTCGCGGCCAAACTCTGGCGAAAACGTTACCAATACTCCAATAACAAACCAAATCGGTGCACCAACGAGTATACAGCTCAGATATCTTTTAGCTCTTTCTTTAGAATTTAAAAGGGCAATAAGATCACCGCGTTTAATGTCGGTTCTTTTTTTAAGTCCATGAAACATTCCTGATTCACTCACAGCAATGCGTAGTGCAAGGAGTCCTAAACCTAAGGCACCTCCAACTATGTAGGCCGACTTCCAATCAAGATATTCTCCGACGATTGCGGCAAACACAGCACCAGCAACACCAACTGTGGCAACAATGGTTGTTCCGTACCCCCGTGTTTCTTTAGGCATCAGCTCACTCACTAACGTAATGCCAGCACCAAGTTCACCAGCTAAACCAACACCTGCAATGAATCTCAAAAATGCATACATAGGAATCGTTGTGACAAAGCCATTTGCGATATTGGCAATTGAATACAAAAAGATTGACCCCAAAAGTACAGAAAGCCTGCCCCGTTTATCGCCTAACACGCCCCAGAAAATCCCGCCCAATAGCATACCAGCCATTTGCATATTAAGTAGATGCACACCAGTAGAGAGAAGTTGATCTTCTGGAACATTCAGAGCCTTAAGACTTGGAATACGTAAGATACTAAAAATTAAAAGATCATAGACATCAACGAAATATCCTAAAGCGGCAACTATTACGGCCCCTCTTGCATTCTTGTGCATGCGATTCCCCTAATTTTGAACGTAAACGTCAAAGCGTGTGCTTTCACCTTTAAAGCTGACTGTCACATCTTTTTCAAGCTCAGAAGCTTGGGCTGGGCGTTTAATTACAACTCTTTTTGCACATGACCTAGCTTTTTGAAGTAGCCTTAAACTTTCAGACTCATCTTCAGGGCTTCCCAAAAGCAATTGCAAAAGTTGCATTTCCTTTTTAGGCAAAGCTGATTTTTTCTTATGTGGAAACATGGGGTCTAGATAGATCACATCAACTGGTTGAGGACACTTTGTGAGCCAATCAATTGAATCAGCTAAATAGACTACTAAATTTGAATTAATAATTTTTGAAATCTCAAGGTTGTCTTGTGCCCGTTTGATTCCATCAACAAGGAGCGTATAGAGCACCACAGATTTTTCAAGTGCGATAACCTTACAACCAAGGCTTGTTAAAATAAATGAATCACGACCCAAACCCGCAGTTGCATCAAGAACAAATTGGTTAGCACCACCAATGGCTTTTAAGATTTGCTGTGCCCCCCCACGGGTTCGGCGATAATTAAGTGTAGAATCTGTGAAATCAACAAATACGGGCCCTGAAGCATTAGGAATGTTTTCAATTAGTTCAATTTTGGTTTTTGAAAAATGAAGAATCAATTCTGGTTTTGAGTCATTGAATTCTAAAACTTTAGAATCTAAAAAGGGCAATTCATATTTAAGAGCTAAAGATTTCGCTTCTTTAATTTTTTCAAGATCAGAACAAACAACGCCAACAGATTTATTCATAGCTTAAAATGAGTAATCAACTTTGGTTGAATGTTAAGTGGCGTGAGCAGTTCTTTTAAGCGACCCAGCGCCATTTTATTTTCATTTTGCACACGTTTTGCCAAAATAAATTCATTCTTTAAGGAATGCTCCCATCCCACAAGTTCAGTCACACTCACTTGATAGCCCAGAGATTCTAGCACGAGAGCTCGAATTACATTAGTGATGTGACTTCCAAACTCACGACGATGAATGCCATGGCGCCAGAGTTCTTGCCATGCTGGAGTTTTTTGTGCTTTTAAAAGTTGAGCAACCTCAGCCTGACAACAAGGCACTACAGCTATGTAATCAGCTTTTGCAGTGATTCCAGCGATGAGGGCATCGTCAGTAGCCGTGTCACAAGCATGAAGTGCCGTAACAAGATGGACACGCTCAGGAAGTGGGGCGTCAGTGATGGTAGAATTAATAAATTTCATTCGATTATATGAAAGTTTACCCGCCATGGCAGAACCTTTTTCTACAAGATCAGCTCTATTCTCAATTGAAAGAATATGACCTGACTCTTGGCTTTTAAAATAGAGCTCATAAAGAATAAAACCTAAATACGCCTTACCCGCACCCACATCAACCATTTGTACTGACTCATATCGCGAGAAAAGATCGTCAAGGGCTGGTTTTAATAATGTGCAGAGATGATTTACTTGCTTAAGTTTTCGGCGCGCATCTGCGTTGAGATCGCCATCGCGAGTGAGAAGATGAAGCTCTTTTAGGAGAGCTGGGGATTGTTCGGGTAGTAGTTCTCGAGAAATTTCACTCGCTTCAACTTTTTTTCGTGCTTTCATGGAGTATTTTTAGCATGTTTCCAATTAAACACAACTCTTGCGGAGGTATTATGAAGCGATTGCAGATCTTATCTATTATTGGTCTGGTTATTTTTACATCTATGACAACAACACAGGCAATTGCGGCTACCCGTGATTACCCCATTATTGATGCCCACATACATGTCGATGACAAAGCCTCACAAGACGAGTTTTTCAAGCAAGCAAAAGCCAACGGGATCAAAGCATTTATTGCTCACACACATGATGAGAATTCAGAGACACCGAAAATCGGTGATTTAAATTCAACTTATTGCTTAGGTGTACAAGATAAATTCAATTTAGTGAAAATCGAGGCTGGCTTAAAAAGTAAAAAGTTTGGCTGTGTTAAAATTTATCTTGGTTACATTTATAAATATGCCTACGACAAAGCATATTTACCAATTTATAAATTAGCTGAAAAATATCAAATACCCATTGTTTTTCACACAGGTGATACCAATACGAGTAAAGGTAAACTAAAATACGCTGATCCAATGACCATTGACGAAGTAGCTGTTGATTATCCCAAAGTAAATTTTATTATGGCACATCTCGGGAACCCATGGATCAACACTGCGAGTGAAGTGGCTTATAAAAATCCCAATGTATATGTTGATATGTCAGCACTACTCATTGGCGATATCTCGTCATATTCACAAGATGATTTGCAGAAATATTTAATCGGCCCTATCAGTTGGGCATTTGGTTATATGGAAAGTTCAAAGAAGATGATGTACGGCAGTGATTTTCCTTTAGCGGACACAGGTAAGTATTTACAAGCCGTGCTTAAGGCAATTCCAGCTGCGAATCATCGCGAATTTTTATATGAAAACGCAGCACGGGTTTTTAATATTAAAGTGAAATGAGTCTACTTGACTCATAGCAATGACCCATTTTGACTCAACAAATATTAAAACGCATTTAATCGCTTTTAAGCATAGTGACTTGTTGGCATGGGCGTTGCTCAAATCAACCCTCGAGTCATTTATGTATTATAACAAAGGAGATTAAAATGTTACGTGCAGCGATTGCATTTTTCGTTATCGGTCTAGTGGCGGTTTTACTGGGAGCTAACAACGTTGCCGGCGTTTCAATGGAGCTCGGCCGTATGTTGTTAATCGTTTTCTTAGTACTGGCTGTTATCAGCTTCTTGGTATCTCTTGCTCAAGGCCGCGGTGGTCGTGGAGCATTAGGTCTTGCATTAGCCATTGGCTTGGGATTTCCCCTCGCATTTGGTGTAGACGCTATTGCTGAAGAAAGCACAGGAGAAAAAATCTCCGGTACTGCTGGTGATGCTAGTGTTAGTGTCAAAAAAACTGGCCGTAAAATTGCCCGTAAGACACGAAATGCTACAGGCAATGGCAGTGTGAAAAAAGATATTAAAGATGGTGTTAATAACACTAGCGACACTATTAAGAATGAAGCTGAAAAAGCAAAAGACAAAATTGATTAATTTAATCCAAGTAGATCTACTTTATTGAGGGAGAGGCATGGGCCTTTCCCTTTTTTTTTGCTGGCTGTAGTTTATGATCAAGAGAAATACGCTCATCAAAGACAAAACATGAACCATCAAAATATTTACCATCAGTCTGCGCAAAATATTCTAAAATTCCGCCCTCAAGTTGATAAACTTCGTTGAAACCAGCTTTAAGCATTAAACTTGTAGCTTTCTCGCAACGAATTCCACCGGTGCAAAATGTTACAATTTTTTTATCTTTGATACTGCCAAGTTTATCTTTTACAAAATCTGGAAACTTTCCAAAGGATGTAGTTTGAGGGTTTATAGCATTTTTAAAAGTTCCCATTTCAACTTCAAAGGCATTTCGCGTATCAAGTAAAATAACATCTTCACCCTTTTCTAAACATTCACGCAATTCTTGAGGCTTAATATATTTACCTGTTTGTTCAATGGGGTTTACCTCAGGAATTCCAAGTGAAATAACCTCTTCTTTAACTTTGATAACTATCTTTTTAAATGGTTGCGCATCAGAATAACTACGCTTAATAAGCATGTCTTTAAATCGTGGATCTAATTCAAAATGAGTCAATATAGCTGAAATGTTGTTATCCTCACCAGCGAGCATTCCATTTATGCCTTCAGAAGCTAAAAGGATGGTTCCTTTAAGACCTAATTCAGCACATAAACTTGAAAGCCTTACATGTAGGGCTTCTGGGTCTGCGATTTTTACAAATCGATAAAAAGCAATATTAGTAATATTGGTGACATTTGACATGCACCTAAATTATCTTAGAGTCGCTATGCAGTTCAAGATGGATTCTCAATTTGTAATCGTAACAACGCGCACGGGAGCGCTTTCTATTCGTAATAAAGCGAATGGAGAGATCATGCATAACCCATTAGGCCCCTGGCTAGAAGCTCAGGAGCTCTATATTCGCCAATCAGGGCTTGAAGAGCGACTTTGTAACGAAAATTTTTCAAAAGTTCCTTTAGTTATTTACGATGTGGGTTTAGGGGCCGCGGCTAATGCACTTGCAGCTGTTGATACTTATTTAAAGCTTAAAATGACTAATGAAAACATTCGACCTTTGCATATCGTGAGTTTTGAAAACGATTTATCACTTATGAGTTTTGCTTTAGAGAATTCTTATCACTTCCCACACATTGAACGTTATCAAGATTATCTTCAAACATTAGTAACGTCAGGCAAAGTACATGACATACAAAACTCTTTAGTGTGGGATCTCCAATTGGGTCATTTTCCAGATCTTATAAAAAATCCTTTACCACCTGCTGAGGTAATTTTTTACGATCTCTACTCACCTCAATCAAATACAGAAGTATGGACACAAGATGTCTTTAGAGATTTAAGAAAAAACTGTGTTCATGAGCCAAATTCAGCAGTACTTCTCACATACAGTCGTTCCACAACAATACGCCTCAATATGCTTAAGAGTGGATTTTATGTGGGCACAGCAGATATTCCAAGTATTCGTATGGAAGGCACTCAAGCCGCAACAATTCCTCATGCACTTAATAAACCTTTAGCTCCACAATGGTTTGACAATCGCGGTCTGAAATCCCCAGAATTGACAATGTAAGAGATAAGGAATTTTAAATGGGCCGAAGTTGGATTCAAGGATACAAAAATATACAAGCTGCAAAAAAAGGAAACGTTTTTACCAAACTCTCAAAAGAGATAACTGTGGCTGCACGTCTTGGTGGCGGAGATCCTGATGGCAATGCTCGATTAAGAGCAGCTATGGTCGAAGCTCGAGCTAACTCTATGCCTCGAGACAATATCGAACGCGCTGTTAAAAAAGGTACAGGAACTTTAGAAGGTGTAAACTACGAAGACGTGATTTACGAAGGTTATGGCCCACATGGCGTAGCTATTATAGTTGAAGCTTTAACCGATAATCGCAACCGCACTGTTTCAGAAATTAAAATTTTATTTCGTGATTACGATGGCAACCTTGGCGAAATCGGTAGTGTGAGTTGGATGTTTAATCGTATCGGTATTATTGAAGGTACAAAAAATCCAAAGCCCAGTGATCTTGAAGGCGAAGCCATTGAAGTGGGAGCGCAAGCAGTTGAAGAATTTGATGACGGAACGGTCAGTTTTTCAACAGAATCTGGCGATCTCGGCACTGTGGCCGCAACCCTCACCGCCCGTGGTTGGACAATTAATAAATCTGAATTTGCATTTGATGCAAAAACCCCCGTTGATCTAGGTGAAGCAGAAAAAAAACAAGTTGTGGAGCTTTTAGGCGAACTCAGCGGGCATGATGATGTTCGACGTGTTCATGCCGCACTTTCATAATTTTCTTTTTATCAAACCTTGAAATAAAAGTGCAGCGCTGGCAAAGATCTTCAACTAAATTACCGTCTTTAAAACCTTTATGCATTTTTTGTACACGTTCACTCTCAAGAATTTCTAAAATATTTTGACTGCGACAATTTCCTAATGCAATAACGCCCTCTTTATCTAAACAACAAGGAACCACAGTACCGTCAGCTAAAATACCCATATGTGAAGTGAGTCCATAACAATGCCCCTTTGTTTGGCGTTTAGGGTGATTTTGATTGGGCCATTGAAAGCGACTATCAAAGTGTAAATACAGACGATTTAAAAGCTTCACACTTTTTTTAATTCCGACATCTACTGTAGAGTCGAACTCGATATTAAATGCCTCTTTGATTTTTTCATAAACAATTTTATTGGTGAGTGAATGATCAGTTGAGTCTTGTAAATTCCAAAGTCTATAGTTGATGTAAAGATCAGGCCGTTTCTCAAAAGCCTCTTGTGTAAAAGCAAAAATTTTAGTCAGATATTGAGAGATATCTTTACCCGGAAAATTTGCTTCAAAACTATGAACTGAAAAATTCACCTGTTTAACAGTAGGGTTAAGTAAAAACGCAGATCGTTTTTCATTGAGTAATACGCCGTTACTTGTGATTTGAACGTCTATATTTTCACCCGCGCAGATTTCAATATAACGGCCAAATTCAGGGTGAACCATGGGTTCTCCCATCAAATGAAAACAAACCGACGATGTGAGTGGAGCAATCCCCTTGATTATCTTGGTAAAGAGCTCTTCATCCATGAATTTTTTATCTCGAATAACCTCAGGACAAAACTCACATTGAAGATTACAGACATTGCTGATCTCAATATAGACCTTTTGGAAACGTTTACTGCCTAACGACTTCATACAATATGGCTATAGCAAAAACTTCTCGCAACTCAAAAGTCTTTATGTATACTTGGCCCAATATGTTAAAAAGAAGACAACTGGGCGACAAACCCACTCAAAATAATGAACAAAAACCGGCGCGCCCGGCGACTCCACAACAAGGTCAGAGAAGCCCCAATCAGCGCCCACAAACAGCAGCTGGTACACCAAACGCACAACCTAGCGGTCAACCACCTGCCCCCGGCCAAGGTCGCAGAGGTCGCAATCGACGTGGAAGAAATCGCAATGCGAATCAAGGCAATGGGCCTCAACAGCAGCAGCAACGACAACCCCAACGTCAAGCTCCACGTCAACCTCAGCGCAGACCACCGCCTCCACCCGATTATATTCAACGTGATTTATTACTCATTGCTACGGGCGAAGCGCTTAAAGGAATCGATGAAGTTAGAGCAAAGTTTGATCCACTGGCAAAAAAAGTTCCTACACACGTAACACTGTTATTTCCTGAACCAGCTTTGAGTATAAATAAAGAATTTTTAAAGTCAGTTCCAACAGCAGAACTTCCCTCACTTCAATCACTCACATTTACGCGTATTGAAGTACACGAAGATATGTATCTCTGGTTAGTACCTGATGAAGAAAGTGCTTCAAAGTTGATTGCTTGGCATGAGGCTTTGACGAGTAAAATTGAAAACCACACTCAAGGTGAGAAATATCACCCACATATTACACTTGGTTATATTCCAAGAAGTATTACGCCTGAAGATGCGGTTGCCTTTGCCAAAAATTTAATTTCAACACCTTTGAGCTTAAGCTTTCAAAAGCTTTTGCTTGAAGAATTTGGCGAAAATCAGATTTCAACCCCGCTGGACACAATCTCTTACTGACGTTTTGCGTCTTCTTTATCACCCTTTTTAGCTAAGGTGATCCCGTCTTTTTGAAATGTGATGAGATCCACTAAAATATTCAAACTTTCTTTTACAGAAGGTTGTGTGAGGTAATCAGGGTCAACACCATCTTTGATTTTTTTAGTTTTCTTAACTTTTTCTTTATTCGACTCTTGGGTCTTTTTCATCATATCGGCAAGTTTTAAGATGCCACCTTTTTTCTCTCTGTCTTTGAGCTCAGTTTCAATCTTCAAAAACTCAGTGTCTTTTGAAACCCGCGCTTTAGAGTTTTTCCTCAACTCATTAATTGCATCTTGAGTGATAGGAATATAGCGAGTCGCTCCGTTTACATCATTTGATTCAGGAGATAAAAAAGAAGCCAATGTTTTTTGCTCCAGTGGATAATCAAGGGCTGCTTCACTGAATTCTTTGCTTATATAAGGACTCGGGAACCGTACATCTGACAACACACCTTTTTCTTGAGTAGAATCTCCACTCGGAGTGAAAAACATTCCAGTTGTTACTTTAATTGCACCTAAATCTTCGCGTAACTTCATAACAGCTTGAACACTTCCCTTACCAAAGGTGTGATCAGAGCCGATGATAACAGCCCTTTTATAATCTTGAAGTGCTCCTGCAACAATCTCTGAAGCTGAGGCACTTAAACGACTGGTGAGAACCACCATGGGGCCTGAGTAATTAATAACACTGTCCAGATCAGCTAGATTTTCAACACGGCCATCGGCGTCTTGAGTCTCAACGATGTTTCCTTTTTTAATAAACAATCCGGCTACTCTTACGGCTTCACCTAAAACACCGCCGCCGTTTTTGGAAAGGTCTAAGATAATGCCATCAACTTTACTTGCATTTGCTTCATCTACGAGTTTACGCACATCTGCTGAACATGAGCGTGTACCACTTTCAGAATCAGAGTAAAAAGATGGAAGATTAATAACGCCGATTTTATATTTTTTATCGCCTACAGTTTTATCGATGTAACTTATTTTTGCAGCTTCATCTTTAAGATCAATTTTATCACGAACAAGACTTACGATATGACGCGTGGTTGATTTACCTTGTCGTAATATTGAGAGTTTTACTTTTGTACCCTTTTTGCCGCGAATGAGTTTTACAACATCACGTAGCGGCATATCAATAACCTGCTCGAATTTATCTGAATCACCTTGTGCTACGCCGATGATTTTATCTTTTGGTTCAAGTTCACTTGATTTGAATGCTGCTCCACCTGGAATCAAGTTCTCAATTACGGTGTAACCATCTTGAGAGCTAAGTGTTGCACCGATTCCTTCAAGTGATAAGCGCATGGTGATTTCAAAATCTTCTAACACATCTTTTGATAAGAAATTAGAGTGCGGGTCTAAAGCTGAGGCGAAAGCATCTAAGAAAATGGCATAGAGATCATATTTTTTAGACTCAGTGACATGTTTTAATGTGACTTCATAACGATGTATGAGTTGTTTTTTTGCTTCAGCCAATTTCATCTCTGAAGCTAAGTAATTTGAAATTTGAAATTGAATGTACCTGGCTTGAAGATCTTCTAACTCTGTTTTTGTTTTTGCGTATTCACGTTTCGCTGGATCAATAGTAATAGACGTACTTTCATTAAATTTAAACGTTGGTCCTAAGAGTTTTTTTGCAAAGACACTGCTTTCGCTCACACGTTTTTCATAAATCTTTTGTGATGATTCAAGATCGTCACACTTTTTGGAACCGATTTTAGCAAAAATTCCTCCAAGATTTGTCTTAATTGCTTCAACATCTGATTGAAGAAGATAAAGCTTTGAGGGATCCAGCATTTTCACAAATTGAGTGATTGTTCTTTCTTCAAGTTGAGGAGAAAGTTTTTTGTGCGTAAGATGCTGTGCGAGAAAGCCATTAATGAGTGGCGATACCGTGGCACATTCGAGCTGTGCGGCAATGGCACTGGTTGAAATAAAGATTAACGAAGTAAAAGACGCTAAAGTCAGTTTCAATTTCACGGTTATGTTCCTTTGTGTGTTTATAAGCTGATATTTAGAATAGGCGTGCTTTGAGTTTTGCGCAACACTGAGTTGCATTAACATGCATTGTCAATTGTTGAAAAGCCCCAGTTGCTCGCCAACCAAGGGTTGTGGTTTTTGGACGCTATCCATCAAAATTTCTTGTTTAAGAAGCCGGCCCCCATGGGTATCGATCACATAAAAGGAATTATCAGGGTATGTGTGCTTGAGGTCCTGCATTGCTTCGATGATGAGCCTAATATTAAGGGGGTCATCATCAGACATACCAAATTGATGATTTGGGTTAAAACCGTACCGTTTAAATGCTTCTTGTACTGAAAACTTAATGGCCTCTTGTTTTAGTTTTGAGGTGTGCCACGTAAATTCTTTGTCACCCAATTGAGCTCGAATAATGCGATTACTCACTGGATACACACTTAAATAATTAGGATCACGACTCAAATGTTTATGACGTTTTAATATTCCAATTGATTCTTGAATTGTCTCAGGTTTGTGGCCACGAGCTGTAATAATAGATAGTGGTCGTTCATTATGAACAGCATGCCAAAAGAAATTCCAGCTCGGCCCGCGCCATTCATGATGGGGCTGTGGAAGTATTCTTAAAAGATCTTCAATTAATGGTTGTCGCCGGCGCTTAAAGAGTCGATCTATGAGACTTAATTGTTTGTGACGAAAACGCCTAAAACTTCCTGTTTGATCGCAAAATCTAATTTCATAATCCTTCCAAGGCCCATCAAGACCGATGATTTCACCAATTGATGCAAATTCACGAGTGGAAAGACTTTTTTCTTCTCCAGTGTGTTTATTAAAAAGATAAAGCGGGGTCGGAAGGTATAAAACATTGTCGTCAAAATCGAAGAAATAAAAACTTCGACCACCTTTGGCGAAATTCCTATCGGGATGTCGCGGTAGTTCTAATGGGAGTTCTAATTGGATTGTAGACTTCATAACACGGTCAATATGCGTCAAAGATGCCACAAAGTCAAATGACTCAAAGCACAACCAACTTAGATTCTTAAGGTTGTTGACTTATTTCTTGGTTATTTCTAACAAGGTGCCAGGGAATAAGGGGAACACAACTATGAGAATTCACCATCTAGTTTTAGGGGCCATTTTATTGTTAAGCACAAATGCATTGGCAGTGGGAGTTGGACGCGTCATTTGGTTATGTGATGGTCAAGTCATCGATGCTTACGTTCATGCACGAAAACATTCATCAGGGTTGCTTTATAAAATTAGTGCTTTTAAACAAGGTAGAAATCAAATCTTACCTCTACTTGTCGAACCAGCTGTGCAAAATCAGACAAATAATTCAGCTATTGCGCATATCTTTAGAGGTGAACATTCAAATTTGACTATTGCTGCTAATCAAAATCAGCAAAGCATTTTACGAATTGTCATTAATAACAAACCACACAAAATAGAGATGATCTGTAAGCCCATGAACTAAATTTTTCTTAGTCAACTGAGGGTTTAGTCATCAATTCAGGACGCATGTATTTGTCAAAACTTGCGGCGTCTAGAATCTTTAATGCAATTGCTGCTTCTTTGAGTGTTGTCCCATCAACATGTGCTTTTTTAGCAATTTTTGCCGCATTATCGTAACCGATATGGGGGTTAAGTGCCGTGACAAGCATCAGACATTTTTCTAAATCAGATTTTATTTTTGATTCATTTGCTATAATTCCTAAAGCACAATTTTCAACAAAACTCACCACAGCATCTGAAAGTAAACGTACTGAGTGTAAAAAATTATGAATGATAACTGGCTTAAAAACATTAAGTTCAAAATTACCTGAGGCCCCTGCCATTTTTATTGCTGTGTCGTTTCCAAAAACTTGAACACATACCATTGTTAGGGCTTCACTTTGAGTTGGATTAACTTTGCCCGGCATAATGGAGCTACCAGGTTCATTTTCTGGAATACTAAGTTCTCCAAAACCGCATCGAGGCCCACTTGCAAGCCAACGAATATCGTTTGCAACTTTCATACATGCCGTTGCCACTGAACAAAGTGCTCCACTTGCAAATACAATTGCATCGTGGGCCGCTAGTGCTTCAAATTTATTTGGAGCACTTACAAAGGGAAGGCCAGTAAGTTTTGAAATCTGTTTTGCAACTTTTTCTGCAAACTGAGGATGAGCGTTAAGCCCCGTTCCCACTGCGGTTCCGCCTTGAGCGAGTTCTAAGAGACCGGGCAAAACCAGTTCAATTCGTTTTATTCCATTTTCAACTTGAGCCACATAGCCTGAAAATTCTTGGCCTAATGTCAAAGGTGTTGCGTCTTGAAGATGTGTGCGCCCGACTTTTATAATTTTATCAAATTCGTTTGATTTTGCTTTAAGGGTCTTATGTAGAAGTTTAAGCGAAGGCAAAAGCTTATGATTGATTTGTTCAACGGCAGCAATATGCATCGCGGTTGGAAAGCAATCATTTGATGATTGGCTTTTATTGACATCGTCATTGGGATGAACGGGTTTT
The DNA here is from genome assembly GCA_034439615.1 of Oligoflexia bacterium. Taxonomy (NCBI): domain Bacteria; kingdom Pseudomonadati; phylum Bdellovibrionota; class Oligoflexia; species Oligoflexia bacterium. Next base: position 36,865 of record JAWXAT010000034.1, read on the forward strand.
TTAGAACCCATTTCACCACTTAAAAGTTCAATGGCTCGATTAGATATCACTTCATTGGCGTTCATATTGGTTTGTGTACCACTACCCGTTTGCCAGACAACTAAAGGAAAATGATCATCGAGTTTTCCCTCAATGACTTCATCAGCAGCTTGGCTTATGACCTTGGCTTTTTTATCTTCAAGAAGACCCAACTCACTGTTTACCTGTGCAGCTGCTTTTTTAAGTATTCCAAAGGCTCTGATCATCTCACGGGGAAAGCGATCGCCGCCAATTTTGAAGTTTTGAAGAGATCTTTGAGTTTGTGCTCCCCAATATCTATCGTTAGCAACTTCAATTTTACCCATAGAATCTGATTCGGTACGTAGCTTCATGTTTAATCTCCTTGAAATCCATTTTAGCTTACTGAAAAAGCAGGTTGAAACCAACTGAGAAAAAAGCTTAATTAACAACATGGCATTTCAGTTATCAATTCCGCGCCGTTTACTCTCGGTGCCAGACATTTTCATCTTCTTGTTGATAGGCGCTTCAATCTACGCATTGACCGCTACTGGAGAACTTTGGCAGGCCGATTATCAACCTGTCACTGAAATTGATTTATCCGTGTCAGCACTACCGCGTTATGCGCTTTTTTCTGCAATGCGAGGTCTTGCCGCTTATCTTATTTCTCTTACCTATACTCTTATCGTTGGGTATTGGGCCGCAAGATCTAAAGCTTTTGAGCGTGTATTTATTCCCATCACTGACATCTTACAAAGTATTCCAGTTCTAGGTTTTTTACCTGGCCTCGTAATCGGACTCATCGCTGTTTTTCCGAGAACAAATATGGGGCTAGAGATTGCAGCCATCATCATGATTTTCACAAGCCAAGCGTGGAACATGGTTTTTTCTTTTTACAATTCTCTTAAATCAATTCCCGAAGATTATCTCGAAGCAGCAAAGATGATGGGTTTTAATGCATGGGATCGCTTTTGGCGTTTAGAGATGCCTTTTGCAGCTACAGGTCTTGCTTGGAACAGTTTGATCTCTATGGCAGGGGGATGGTTTTTCTTAAGTATCTGTGAAGCGTTCACTTTAGGTGATCGACAATTCAGATTACCTGGGATTGGCGCTTATATGGCCGTAGCTATCAATCAAGGAAATGGCGACGCCATCATTTATGGCATTGTGGCTATGCTCTCACTTATTATTGTTTTAGATTTTCTAATTTGGCATCCGATTTTGTCATGGGTTCGAAGGTTTCGTTTAGAAGAAACACCCGGCAATGACCCGACTGAACCACTTATGCTTTTAGTATTAAAAGAATCGCGTATCATTCGCTGGATTCGCTATCTCTATCGTCGTTATATCGCACGACGAGAATTTAGTACTGATGGAGCTTTTAGTGTTATTCCCATAAAAACTCTTCCACAAGTTCCGCAAGAAGTTAAAAAGAAACTTTGGTCAAAGTCTTTAAAGTACGTGGCCCCAGTTTTGTGGATTGTGCTCACTATAATTCTTATAAATGGCTCAATTAAACTCATTCAAACGTTATCGATTGTTCCGTTTGAGACATGGTTAAGACTTCTTAAAAATACCTCATTTAGTTTTATTAGAATTGCGGGTGCGGTAACACTTTGCGCTCTTTGGGCTATTCCTGTTGGAATCTGGATTGGGTTATCAGCCAAACGAATTCGCATTGCTCAGCCAATTATACAATTACTTGCGTCGTTTCCGGCTCCAATGTTGTATCCGTTAGTCTTAGGAATATTTCTGCAACTAGGTGTGAATTTTGAAATCGTTGCCATGATTTTGATGTTTTTAGCTGTTCAGTGGTACGTGCTGTTTAATGTTTTAGCGGGTGCCTTAAAAATCTCTCGTGAACTAAACGATACATTAGTGCTCATTAATACAACTCGTAAAGAGCGTTGGAAACTTTTATATTTACCAAGCGTGTTTCCAGCATTGGTTCCAGGCCTTGCAGCAGCGACTGGGGGGTCTTGGAATGCGAGCATTGTTGCTGAGTACATTGTATATAAGGGAAAAGTCTTCGCCGCCAACGGGCTTGGTGCAGAAATTAGTATCGCTGCATCAAATGCTAATTTTCCTGTGCTAGCAGCGAGCCTCACAATCATGGTAGTAGTAGTAGTACTTTTGAATCGCACTTTGTGGGCGTACTTATACAAACTTTCACAAACGCGCTACCGAATGGATATATAGATGGCAACTCCGTTTATTGAACTTAAAAATGTATCAAAGAATTTTGTTTTAGAATCTGGAACCGAAATCCGCGTTCTTAAAGATATTAATCTTTCATTAGATCAAGAAAATCTTATTGCCATACTGGGCCCTTCAGGTTCGGGCAAATCAACTTGTCTACGTGTTATGTGCGGCCTCCTTAAACCTGATTCCGGCGATGTACTTTCAAATGGAAAACCACTTGAGGGTACAAATTATGATGTGGCTCTAGTATTTCAGTCGTTTGCATTGTTTCCCTGGGAAACTGTTTACAATAATATTGAATTAGCACTGAGTCCGCTCAAGTTACCAGAACGTGAAGCTCGAGCTCGCGTTAAAAAAGCAATCGATCTTGTGGGCCTTGAAGGTTTTGAAGAAGCTTATCCACGAGAACTTGCGGGCGGAATGAAACAACGTGTGGGTATCGCTCGAGCCCTTGTCATGGAACGCCCCATTTTATTTTTAGATGAACCATTTAGTTCTCTAGATATTTTAACTGCCGATACAATGCGCTGGGAGATGGTGAATATCTGGCAATCAAAAAACACAGCTGTTCGTACTATGGTTTTAGTGACACATAATATTCAAGAGGCCGTCTATATGGCCAAACGCATTTTGATCATGGGGTCAAACCCGGGTCATATTCGAGCCGAACTGGTAAATGATCTTGCTTACCCGCGAGATGAAAACGGCCCCGCGTTTAGAAGAATGGTATCGCGCATTCATGAACTCATAGCTGAATCAGTGATTCCTGATATGACAACACCCTCTGCTTACACAGCCACATCAATGATACCCAAAGTTGTACGTGAACCGCCCATTGAAACAATTCCAAATGTACAAATCGGAGCCGTTATTGGTCTTGTGGAAGCAATTACTGATCAAGGTGGTACAGCAGATATTTTTGAACTCGGACCAAAAATCGGAAAAGATTACGGCACGACTTTGTATATGGTAAAAGCCGCTGAACTATTAGATCTCGTTGATACGCCAAAACACATGGTAATTTTGACTGATCTAGGAAGACGTTTTGTAGATGGTGATATCAACGTGCGAAAGCGTGTACTCCATGAACTTTTTGGCGCACTCAAGATCGTTCAATTGACTACGAATTTACTCAGAATCGAAGAAACTTTACGCATTCAGATTGAAACCTTAACTGAACGAGTGAGTGAATGGTTGCCCAATGAGAATCCTCATCAGATTGTAGAGACGTTAGTATCTTGGGGGCGATTTGCCGAATATTTTGGTTACAACGACGATACAAAAGAAGTGTATCTCGACGTCGGCCAAGAAACTTTATAAAAATTCAATGTCGAGCGATGAAAAATCTGACAAATATTTTTGACAAATATTGAGGTTCAAAATGGCAAAAGACTTATTAGATTTACATGGTTTTAAAACCGACGAAGTTTTTGATGCCGTTGATAATTTCATTATGTCGGTGAATCAAAACAATCTCAAACGCGCACGCATCATGACCGGCAAGGGCACAGGGGTTGTTAAAAAAGTCGTCATCGATTATCTCAAACAAGCCAAATATCCCTGGCAATACGAAAAACTATCCAATGGAAAAAACAACGAAGGCGTTTTGGTTGTCTTTTTAGATTAATATTTTCTATCGAACTTTGCATTTAACCATTCATTTCACTGTTACTTCAAGCATCCGCCTGACCGACCACTTCACCGATATCCGTTCACCCACCCTATGAAGTTAGGCTCCTATTAGATGCCTAACTCCATAGGAGCATTCAAAGGTCATGCGAAGGAAGAGACATATGAAGAATGTAATTAATCAAGCAACCCCTCATGATGCTGAGTTAGATTCGAAGCAAATTTTTGAAGCCTTTTACATTTGGTATCGAAATTACGAGCACAAAGAATTAGATAATCAAATCAAACCCTTTCTTAATCTGGCAGTTCCAATTCAATCTGAGGGATGGCTTCGAAAAGTTAGACAAGCTCTGTATTTATCAAGTGGTGAAGTTGCCAAAAGAATAAATATGTCGCGCGGTGGGTACACGAATATGGAATGGAACGTAATGAAGAAAGTGGCAACATTACCTTAAAAGTACTTAAGCGAACCGCAGAAATGATGGATTGTGAACTGCTCTATATAATCAGACCCAAAAAAAGAATGATGTTTTCTGAAGTTATTTGGAATTCTGTTCTAAACAAAGCGCTGAGCCACCATTGGGTAAAATCACGACCTAAACTTTTAAAATATCGAGCGTTGGCTGCGGTTATTCGATGGCATATTGAAGATCCGCAATTCAGACTTAATCAGAAATGGTGTGTTAGACACGTCAGAAAATAATGTTTGCTGATGCGCCATACCATCATGCTACGCTCATTTCATGAGCTCATCATTTTGGAAAAACTTCTTTAGCGGGCGCATGCTCATCACTTTTCTTCTGGGTCTTAGCTCAGGAGCTCCACTTCTCATGACAGGCTCTACACTTCAAGCTTGGATGACTGATGAAAAAGTTGATCTTGCTCTCATCGGTGTTTTTTCACTCGTTGGAATTCCATATACATTAAAGTTTTTGTGGTCACCAGTCATGGATCGCTACACCCCACCATTTCTAGGTCGTAGACGTGGGTGGATACTCATCACACAGATTTTACTAGCCCTTGCTATCGCTGGTCTTAGCTTTACAAAACCAGCGGAATCACCCTGGCTCGTAGCAGTACTCGCTCTTTGCGTGACTTTTTTTAGCGCGAGTCAAGATATCGTTGTTGATGCCTACAGAAGAGAAATACTTAAGCCTCAAGAATTTGGAATCGGCTCATCTTATTATGTCTTCGGGTATCGCATGGGACTTCTCATTTCAGGAGCCTTTGCACTTTATCTTGCAGATCAAATTCCTTGGAACCAGGTCTATCTTTTATTAGCTGGGGTTATGCTTTTATGTACGGTGTTTACGATTTTTGCGCCAAATCCTCCTGGCAATATTGCTCCACCACGGTCACTAAAAGCTGCCGTGATTGAACCATTTATTGATTATTTTAAGCGTCGTGGAGCCATTGAAGTTTTGATTTTTCTATTGCTCTATAAAATCGGCGACAACATGGCTGCAAGCATGACGACACCATTTGTTTTAGGCATTGGTTTTACCAAAACTCAATACGCTGCCATCGCAAAAACATTAGGTCTCGCTGCTTTGATTTTTGGTGGATTCATCGGCGGTGGACTGCTTGTAAAAATTGGACTCAAAAGATCATTATGGATCTTTGGAATATTTCAAGCCGCATCAACTGCTTTATTCTCAGTTCTTGCCAAAATCGGCCCCGACAATACTTGGCTCACGATTACGATCGTTGTTGAGCAACTCACTGCAGGCATGGGAAGTGCGGCTTTTGCTGCATTTATGCTAGGCCTTACAAATAAAAAATTTACGGCCACTCAGTATGCACTTTTAAGCAGTCTTATGGGAATTCCTCGAGTCATCATTTCAGCCCCGACTGGTTTACTTGCAAAACATGTTGGGTGGGTCGAGTTTTTCATCATCTGCACAGTTGTCGCTATTCCTGGGCTTTTGATGCTTTTGCGTTTTAATAAGTGGCATGAAGAATCACCACAATGATACACCACTATCTATGTCAGACTTCTTTTACGATCTAACACCTGAACATATTTTATCTGCCATCGAACAAGTTGGACAACGTTCTACGGGGCGTTGTTATGCACTTAATAGTCTAGAAAATCGTGTCTATGAAGTAGAGCTCGAAGATAACTCAAAAGTAGTCGGAAAATTCTATCGCCCAGGTCGCTGGACACGTGATGCGATTTTAGAAGAACATGAGTTTTTAAAAGATCTCGCAGCCGCTGAAATCCCCGTAGCTGAACCTCTCAAACTTCAAGATGGCTCCACCCTTGGTACCGCTGAAGGCGGAATCATGTTTTCTGTGTTCCCTAAACTTCGAGGCCGGGCTCCTGAAGAACTTAATGATCAACAACTTTTGCAATTAGGCCGTTTTTTAGGACGTATTCATAATGTTGGCGCAAGTAAAAAAGCTAGTCATCGAATATTACTCACACCTGAAACTTACGGAGTAAACCCGTTAAAGTTCTTAAGTGAAAATAACTGGCTATCTCTTGAAATTGCCACTCGCTATAAACAGGTGGTTCAAGAAATCCTAGATATTTCTACACCGTGGTTTGCAAATATAAAAACCCATCGCATTCACGGCGACTGTCATCTCGGAAATCTTCTCTACAACAATGACGGCCCATTTTTCTTAGATTTTGATGACATGGTCACAGGTCCTCCGGTTCAAGATCTTTGGCTTTTGGTACCCGGTAATGACGAGCAAGCTCTCAAAGATCGTGATGTGTTTTTAAAGGGCTATACTGAAATGAGAGAATTTGATTTTACAAGTCTTAGACTTGTTGAACCACTGAGAGCTTTTAGGTTTATTCACTATTCTGCATGGATTGCGAAACGCTGGAAAGACCCTGCATTTCCTAGAATATTTCCAGATTTTAATACTCACAAATATTGGTCATCTGAATTATTAGATTTAGAAAAACAACTAAATTTTATTAAGACTCTGAACTGATTTAATTATTCTACAGTGTCTATGGCGAGTAAATCGGCATCTAATTGATCAGTCTTTTCTTGTAAGCTTCTCATTGTATGTGCTCTTTGTGCCTCATGATTTGCAACCACAATGTCTTCAGGGTTACTTTTAAAATCTTCAGCTGTGAAGACAACATGAGTCACTTTAAGCTTCTTAATTCCAGCTTTCGCTTTATCAGCTTGAGCTGATAAAGAAATGCCCATAATTAATGTTAAAACAGCTACGTAATTTATTATCTTTATTGAGTTCATTTTTATTCCCCTTTATTCCCCTGCCGTAATGGCTTACCTCCCTATAGAGCACGGGATATGCCGCATCGGTTCAATCACCGAAGTTTATAGCGATTTTGACCGTCTAAACTTTTGACACCCGTCTGATCTTTGATAGACACTTATTCTATGAAAACCATTATCGAAGATTTTCACTCTATTATTGGCTCTGAAAATGTCATCTCTGACGATCAAAAAACCGCTTGGGGAAAAGACTATACTAAGGCTTATACGCCAGACCCCCTATTAGCTGTTTTGCCAAAATCCACAGATGAGGTTCAAGAAATCTTACGTTACTGCCACAAGAATAAAATCTCAGTGGTACCCTCTGGAGGGCGAACGGGCTTAAGTGGCGGTGCAGTTGCCACCCAAAAAGAAGTGGTTATTTCAACAGCCCGCATGAAGAAGATCTATGACATTAATAAAATTGAAAAAACCATTCATTGCCAAGCTGGGGTTGTTACAAAAGAGCTTCAAAGAGCCGCCTGGGATGCCGGACTCTATTTTCCTGTAGATTTTGCTTCAAGTGGGAGCAGCCAAATTGGCGGAAATATCGCAACCAACGCAGGGGGCATTAAAGTCATTCGCTATGGCCTGATGAGACAATGGGTTTTGGGCATACAAGCTGTACTTGCAGACGGCACCGTTTTAAACATGGATAACGTCTGCATGAAAAACAACACAGGTTATGACCTTAAACATCTCTTTATTGGGAGTGAAGGTACACTTGGAATTATCACTGAGGCCATTTTAAATCTAACCACTCAACACGACGAACTTTTAGTATCGATTTTTGGAGTGCCTTCACTTGAAAAAGTGACTTTGCTTTTTGACCTTGTACAAAAAATGAAACTCAATCTCACAGCTTATGAATTTTTCACTGAATCCAGTCTTAAGTATGTTCAAGAACACACACATTTGCAGTCACCATTTTCAGGATACTTTCCCTTTTACGCTCTGATTGAAATTGAGAAAACAACTCCTGCTGATCAAGACAAACTTGAGCAGTTCGTTGAAAAAGCTATGGAAGAAGGTTTGATTTTAGATGGCGTCATGGCGCAAAGCTCTGCACAATCTACAGAGTTTTGGGGTTTAAGAGAAAATATAGCTGAAAGTATTACGGCCCTCACAGTGGCCCATAAGAATGATATTTCATTGCCACTTTCAAAAATTACAGCATTTTGCACAGATCTTCAAAAAATGATCGATCAAAAATATCCAGGCTTTGAAGTGGTTAATTTTGGCCATATCGGTGATGGCAATCTCCATGTAAATTTCGTGAAACCTGAGAAAATGTCAAAAGACGAATTTTTTGCTTACACAAAACAAGCAGATGTCGCGATGTTTGAACTTGTTAAAAAATACGGTGGGAGTATTTCAGCTGAACACGGTGTGGGGCTCACAAAAAAACCATTTTTGCATTTTACAAGATCACCAGAAGAAATTGCTCTTATGAAATCGATCAAAAAGGTGTTTGACCCATTAAATATTATGAATCCAGGTAAGATTTTTTAATATAAAATGCGTGTGCGAATGCTTGTAGAAAGTACTGATATCTTCTCTTTCACTTTATCAGAGAGTTGTTTATCAAGATCCATGATGAGATATCCGATATCTGAATCTGTTGATAAATATTGCCCCTGAATATTGGCTCCGAGATCTGACACAATACTATTGATATCTTTTAATACACCCGGAACATTTTTATGAATATTTAATATACGATGACTTCCGCCAAGTACTGGTAAATCTACTTGAGGAAAATTCACAGAACTAGTTGTACTTCCGTTATTAATGAATTTTGAAATACTCGTTGCTACTTCAACACCAATATTTGCTTGAGCCTCTTCAGTACTTCCTCCGATATGGGGAGTTAGAATCACGTTTGAAATTTTTTGAAGCTCACTTTTAAAAACCTGATCATTACTTTCGGGCTCTTCAGGAAACACGTCTATAGCAGCACCGGCAATGTGTTTTGCATTGAGTGCATTTTTTAACGCAGCAATATCTACCACAGTGCCCCGGCTAGCGTTAATAAGATAACTCCCCTTTTTCATAGCTCTAAGTTCATCTTTACTAATCATATTTTGGGTTTGAGGAGTTTCAGGAACATGCAATGTCACAAAATTTGATTCTTTCAACAATGTTTCAAGTTTAGCAACTTGTCGGCCATTGCCGATGGGCATTTTAGTAATGATGTCATGGTAGATGACTTTCATTCCAAAACTCTCGGCTAAAATACTTACTTGAGAACCAATGTGACCGTAGCCAATAATACCTAAGGTCTTACCTCTGATTTCATAACAACCGCTCGCTGATTTATCCCACTTACCTAAATGAAGTTGTGAGCTACGATCGCCAATTTGACGAGAGAGCATTACGATTTCAGCTATTACAAGTTCTGCGACACTTCTTGTATTGCTAAATGGAGCATTAAATACAACTACACCGTGAGTCTTTGCGTTTTTAAGATCAATTTGATTTGTGCCGATGCAAAAAGCCCCGATGTTCATAAGCCTTTTTGTTTGTAATAAATATTTTCGAGTTATTTTAGTTTTTGAGCGAATACCTAGAACATGCACATCACTGGCTTTTTTAATCAGTTCATCCTCAGTAAATGCATGTTTTGCACCTTCTACAGCAAACCCCTCTGATTTGAGCATCTCATGTGCAATGGGATGGATATTCTCCAGTAAAAGAATTTTAATTTGGTCTTTGGGATAAGAAGTTTTTTTCATCGCATTAATTAAACAATTCTAGAAATCATGCGTCAACTTTCTTTTAGACTTTCGTCTACTGTTCTTGTCGTTGACACAACACACCGCGTATCGTTAACCTTAAAAAATGCTCATAGGACAAAAACTCGCCGTAACTGCAAATCAAAACGCCATAAAACCCGCTTTTAGATATTTATCAAAAGCCACGAATTACAAAGAAGCTTATAGCTACATCAATCGCTATTCGTATTTTTTGCAAAACGAGATAATGCATAACAAAAAAGTTCTCGTGTACATGTCTAACTGCCCGCACATCGCGTATACTTTTTTTGCTTTAGCTAATACTAAAAACATTGCGGTTCCCGTTGATCCAAACAGCCCTGAGCCTTTAATTGTAGATAAAATCAAAGAACTCGCCATTGATGCCATAATCGTCAGTGATGATTATGTAAAACGCGTTCAAGACATGCTTAAAAATAATCGCATGACATCAATTCGAGTTATTCAATGCGAAGCAAGGCGCTGGGGAGAATACGACACAACATACCGTTTGCCTACAAGTGTGACGGCTTCAGACAATGACATCGTTGCCATTTTTGAAACAATGGGTTCGGCTGGAAAACCAAAACTTGTACCCTGGACACACACCATGGTTCAACAAGCTACCCTTGTGTTAAAATCAATTTATCGTCCAAGTTCTATCGACACTTTTTTTACATACAATGCTTCGCTCATGAATCCGTTTTATTTCATGCACGGTTTAATTTTTCCGTTGATGAGTGGATGTCAGATTTTAATTACTGACATCACAGCGCCTGAAGATTTAGCTAAAGAGTTATTAGAAGCAAAAGCATCACGCATATTGATGAAGGGCTCGACCATTGAAGAATGGCTCACGTCGTTTAAAAATATAAATCTTAAAATGCCGCTCTTTAGAAGCTTTACCCCGGCTCCATCACCCATTGCACCACGAGTAGAAGAATTCGCGCTGAGTGAGTTTAACTCAAAAATTCTTCACACCTATGGTTCAGTCGAAAGCTGTTGGGCTGTGTCTGCACGACAATTTGAAGAACCAGAACCATTTGACAGCGTAGGTCAGTTTTTACCAGGCGTAAAAACAAGAATTATTGATGAAAATGGTGATGATATCCCAGGTAACAAACCACAAATTGGGCAGCTTATTATTTCTGGCCCCAGTGTGGCCACTGCGTATTTCAATGACAAGGAAAACACAAAAGTGAATATGCGTGGAGCATGGTATTTCACCGGCGATTTTGTTGAAAAAGATAAAAAAAATGTGGTCAGGTTTTTAGATCGTAAAGATAATATTTGTAAAGTCGTTACGACTACGATCGTACCAAAACATATAGAAGCAAAACTAAGAGAATGCCCGGGCGTTGATCAAGTTGCTATACTCATGACCAAAGATCAAATTGGAAAAAACCAACTCACCGCCATCATCGTGAAAAAAATCGGCCAAGACATTTCAGGTACTGACATCACAAATTTTTGTAAAGCCAACTTTACTGATCATGAAAGACCTAAGATGATCGCTTTCATGGCAGAATTACCAATTGATCCACACGGTCAAATCGATAAATACAAACTACGATTTGAATTTGCCTAATTAATTACTGGATCCTTCAAATTTCTTCTTCAAGATTACGAGTTTGTCATAATAGCGGTGAGTTCTGATGGTTTTATCGGTGGGAAGCTGAGTTCTTGAAATCGCGTCATTAAGTATCTCAAGTGCTTTTGATTTATTCTTTTTCTTTTCATAAATGCTGGCAACCACTGCAACTACTCTAAGTTTATTATCACCATAAGATAGTTCTAAAGCTTTTAGTGCTTTGACCAATGCTTCATCGTAACGTTTGTCATCTTCAAGAAGTCTTGCATGCTGAAAGAAAAAACTAAAATCTGTTGAATAAATAGTTTGAAGTTTTTCATACAATTTATGCGCTTGTTCTGGCTGACCTGATTTCCATAAACAATAAAGTCGATCAAGATTATACCCACGCTCAGTAGACTCATTTTGCCCTGATTTTTTAATCAGTTTTGAGAACTCTTCATAGGCTAAATGATACTCTTTTTCAACTTCTTCTTTATTATCTAACCCATCAAATTGAGAAGCCCGGTAACTATGCAGATCTGCAAGTGTCCATTCTTCATTTTTCATGGCCTTGTAATTAGAAATAAACCACGCACTCAATTTAAGGGCGTTTTGATGTGTAAGCGCTTTTTTTTCTTTATCGCCCACACTCTCAGCAAGTGAAGCAAGTTGATCATGACGCTCTAATGACTCAACAACTCGCAGGAACCACGCAAGTGCGGTTTCAATAATCGTGATACAACTTTTCTTTTGTGATTCAGTAGCCGACTTATCATTGGCACTTGCATTACAAACACCTATTTGAGCTGTGAGAAGTTTATTTCTCTTAGAATCTCGAGGAGCCCATTTCTGACTAGCCTTTAATAAATATGACTGAGCCTCATTGTACTCACCTCGCTCTAAATATGTGAGACCTACTGAATAAGCTGCAGACAAATTATTTTCATTATCCGCCTTACTTTTTAGTTTATCAAACGATTGATCTTTTAGGTTCAGTGCTTTTTTCATTTCAGAAATAAATACAGTTTTCTCTCTAGCACCAACAATACGCATCACTTCACTTCCATCAGATGAAGCAAAAATGACTGTGGGATAACCACGTACTTTATATTTTGATTTTAAATTCCATGAAGTTGATTGATCTGCATCGAGTTTTAAAAGCACAAACTGAGATTCGATTTTCTTAAACTCACTAGAATTAAAAACATTCTCCTCTAACTGATTACATGGCGGACACCACACACCATAAAAATCAATCATCATTGGTTTGCCAGATTGCTTTGCTAATTCGAGAGCCTTTTGACTGTCATTATCAATAAAACTCTTATTATGAGCCACCGTCTTATTAGCCGACTCTGATGTTTTAGATTCTTTAGAACGATCCCACTTTGAAATGACTATTTTTTTATTTTCACAAGTAAATGTTTGAGCACGTGGGAGACAATAAGTTTTTTTATCATCACAAACATACAGCATTGCTCGAATATTACATGGATCAATTTTAGTGTTCCACCGAGCCTTTAACCAAACACCATCAAATTCAAGTTTCTCAGCTTTTACCCAAGTTGATTTTTTAGAACTACCAACACTGCTTTCAACTAAATTTGGTGAATCTTTATTAAAATGATGACCTTTTGGAGCCTCAAAACTAATCGACTTAAGATTATCTTCGATTTGAGATTCATTGAGGGTAAAACCTATGTCTTCAAGATCCGCTTGGGAAGATAAGCTCATAAAAAAAATTCCGAAATAAATGAAAACCATTTTTAAACCCATCATTTGACCAATTCTCCTTTAGCCACTTCAGGAAGTGGAGGAATATTTAGAGCATCATCTTTTTGCAGTACGAATCTTGATTCAAGAGGTGTGTTTTTATAATTACTTTTTGCTAATCTCTGAAAAACCTCTTGAGCTTGATGTGGTGGTTCGCCAGGTGAGGGTTGTACCCGCACCCAGTTACTATCAGGCAAAAGCATGCGAGCTTTTTGATTATCTTTTAAAAATGTCTCTAAAATTACGTCACGAATGTATTTTTTTAATTCAGGATCATTAATTGGAAACGCAACTTCAATACGATTATGTAGATTTCGCGGCATCCAATCAGCACTTGAAAGATAAATATGTGGGTTGCCCCCGTTTTGGAAAAAATAAATTCTACTGTGCTCTAAGTAACGATCAACAATACTAATAACGCGAATATTATCACTTAGCCCGGGGATTCCAGGTCTTAATATACAAGCTCCGCGCACAATAAGATCCACTTTAACACCCGCTTGAGAAGCCCTGTACAAGGCCTCAACAAGTTTTATATCTACAAGCGCATTCATTTTAGCAATAATATGAGCAGGGGCTCCTAATTTTGCACGTCTGATTTCATTTTGAATCCATTGAGAAAGTTGATCATGCAACTGAACAGGGGCAGCTACAAAACTTTCAAATTTACGTGGAATAATTCCGATTTGAATTGCTTTAAAAATTTTCTCAGCATCTCGACCTATCACAGGGTCAATGGTGAGTAGACTCAAGTCAGTATAAAGTCTTGCGGTATTTGAATTATAATTACCGGTTCCGATGTGTACAAATGAAGTTTCTTTATCGCCTTCTTTTCTAATGATTTGTGTTAATTTGCAGTGGATTTTTTTATCAGAAAATCCTTTTAAAATTACAACACCATATTTTTTAAGCTCTTTGGCAAGTTCGATATTACTCGCCTCATCAAATCGAGCGCGCAACTCAACAGCCACGGTAACTTTTTTACCGTTCTTAGCTGCTTGTATCAGCGCTTCAACTATGGGGGATTGTCTACCTGTACGATAAAGTGTTTGCCTAACTTCAGTGACATGGGGGTCAATCGCCGCAGCCTGCAAAAGATGCACAACCGTATCAAACGAATCATATGGGTGATGCAGTAAAATATCATGACCTCTAATAATTTGAACCAGATCAGGCACACGTTGAGTAACTGTTGCAGCTTTACTTTTTGGAAATCGCAATGACTCAAAACCTTCGATATCATAAAGACGCCACAGTACTTTTAAATCAAGTGGCGCATCATACCGATAAAGTGCACGCGCATTGAGTTTATAAGCGTTGGCTAATAAAAGGGCCCCATCAGAAATATGAGGAGCATCAACTTCAAGTCGAACCACAGTCAATCTGCCGCGTGCAAGAATCGCCTCTTCAACTGTTGTGAGAAGTTCTTCTGGGTCTGTATTAGGGTCAATGATCACATCGGCATCGCGAATAAGTTTAAATGGAAAGGCCTCAAGCACTGGCTCATCCGGAAACAAATGCTGAGCCCCTGCAACAATTAATTTTTCAGCTAATACAAAATGATGTGTAACTTGTGAAACATCGCCTGGTAAACGCACGAGTCTATCAGCCGTATCAGCTAAACTAATAATTGCAAATTTAGTTTTAAATCTCACAAACACGTAAAGACGACTTCCATCAAGAAGATTGAGTTGTGAAAGATCTGCGAAATGTTGAATTTTTAAATGGGGTTGTAATTTTTTAACATGATCTAAAAGTGCCGAATCTGTGGGGCTGATTTGAGTTTGCATGTAAAGTTGTTTTGCTTTTAGTTTTTCTAAAAGATCACGAAGCACTAAACCTTGATCCCCTTTTTGCTCTAATGCCCACTCGCGTATTTGATACAAAACATCAATAGTTTGTTGACCATTGTCTTCTTTGGCATGTGGCCTGAGCTTCACCTTGCGTTCAAGGCCAGCAACGCGGATCATAAAAAATTCATCAAGATTTGAACTAACGATAGAAACGAATTTTAAACGCTCAAGCAAAGGATACCTCACATCTTGAGCTTCTTCGATGACGCGATCATTAAACGCAAGCCAACTCAACTCACGATTAGTGAGAGGTTTGAGTTCAATTTTATTTGCTTTATGCGTCGCTGTTTTTTCAGTCATGGAGGCATAGCCTAGCTTAAAATTCTTATGGCCTCAAGTTATGTCCTTGACCAAAAGTACACACAAGATTGAGCATATTAAGAGGGAGAACCATGGAAAAAGTACGGGCACAATACGACAAATTTCCTTACCCAAAAGTAAGTTGGCTAGCTCATATCAATCCAGCCAGTGTAGCCCATGCAAACTATGAGAGTGGGGCAGCCCTTGTTTACAGAGTTTTTCAGAAGCATGAAAATAAGAAAATACTTTTGCTGGGCTGCGGCACGACTGAGCCAGCGGCTTTCGCCATTGCACATCCCCATACACGAGTAACAGCTGTGGATTTCAGCTCAAAATCTATCAGCAATGCAAAGCGATTTTGTAAACTTCATTTAAAATTTAATGTCGATTTTCATAAAGTTGATCTCTTGAATTTTTGTGAACAAAACCAATCACAATTTGATTACATACATTGTTACGGTGTGATTCATCATCTCAGTGACCCCCAAAAAGGCTTTGCCGCAATAAGACGTGCACTTAAACCAAATGGCTTTGCTCGTGTGATGGTTTATTCAACAAGTAGTCGATGGCGCATTCAAAAGATCCAAGCCCTTGCCAAACTTTTAAACATCAATACAGCTAAAAATCTCACAGCCCTTCTCTCAACATTACCAATTGATCACCCATTAAGACTTACTTTTGAGATGCACCCTGAAAAAAACAACCACTCAGGTTTCACCGATGCTTTTTTGCATGCTTGTGAAAACAGCTTCACACTTACCGAACTTGAAAAAACTTTAAACGCCAATGATCTCATTCTTCATCATTGGGATTTTTCACAAAATATTATTAAGCTGCTATTACAAACCCCAGGTTATACTACCTTTGAAAAAATTAAATGGTTAGAGGCAAGTGATCAATGGCCAACGTCTTTTAATTTTTGGGTATCACCATTAAAAAAAGTTAATCACACGACCAATTCATATATTACCAACCCCTTAATCAGTTGGCGTTTTAAAACAAATCTCCATTCAACTTTGCTTCGAAATACAATTAAACTTACCCCCCAACATCAAAAATGCTTAGCATTGTGTAAGGTTTTGCCTCTGCAAAAAAACATCATCCCTCCTGAATTACATAACACTCTGTATGAATTGGTTCAGGCGCGTTTTATATTAGAGGTAAATCACCAATGAGTACTTCATTCATTGCACCCCTTCTATGGACAAACAACACGGTCGATGAATTTCAAAGTCTTTTAAAATCAGCACATGATCTTAGAATTACGTGGAACTGGGCGCCCTATCATCAATTAGGATTTCAAGTTTTTTTATGGGCAAGACAAAATAATTTAAGCTTACTTCAATTAGGCGAGCGACTTAAAGACCTTTCATGCCCGACACCTTCACGAGCCATGACTTCAGTATTTAAAAATTTAAATCTTTTAGATGAAACAGGAAGAATCAAAAACTTAGACCCCGAACCTCGAATGAGAGAAACTTTGCGTTTAATTGATGAACAATTCAATGAAACTTCTAAGACATATTTTCTTCCCACAATTTGTGATCTACAAAAACTCCTCACTCCACTTTCTTTCAAGTTTGACTTAAAGCTGGACACTGAATTTGAAGAATCGTCTAAATGGTTTACACATACCCAACAGCTCATGAAGAGATTTCAGGATACCTCACCCTGGGATACAATTTGTGTGGCAGAAATTCTTATCGGTACTACAAAATCAGCTTCCATACTTACTTTGCACAGGTTATAAATTCATCAACCTTCGGGGAGAAGTTGATGGAATTAGCAAAAGTTTATAGCCTCAAAACACACAAAGCCAAACAACTGGTTGAAGATGGAAAACATCAAATATCAATTGGTGATCTCGATGTGGCTGCAGAAACATTTCAAAAATCTATTGAGCTCGACGCCTCAGCCGATGCGTACACCTATTTAGGGTGGGTACTAAGCCTTAAAAATCAAACTGATGAAGCTATTGAATTATGCAAAAAAGCCATAGCAATTGATCCTGATTTTGGAAATCCATATAATGACATCGGTAGCTACCTTATCCAAAAAAATCTGCTAACTGAGGCTATTCCTTGGTTAGAAAGTGCCAAAAAGGCAAAACGCTATGAGCCAAAGCATTTTCCTTACCTTAATTTAGGCCGTGTTTATTCAGCCCAAGGTCGTATTGATGAGGCTATTACTGAGTTCAAAATCGCCCTCAAATACGCTCCTGAGCATCAAGAAATCAAAAAAGTTCTCCTTCAACTTGAGAATATCAAGAACCCCTCAAATTAATGCTCCGCGTAATCACCTAATAAGCTGTAAAATTTGAATTGATTCCTCTCACGTAACAGGCGAGAAACAAGTTCGCATCTTTTTTCAAAGAAAAGGATTTAAGAACCATGAGTCAATTAATTGTCAATGACTGCAGCATTTCCATGGCCACGGTCAATGGAAGCGGATCACAATCAGCAAACAATATTTTGCTTAAAACATTTTTTCGAATGGGAATACCTGTTGGCGCAAAAAATCTTTTTCCGTCCAATATCGCAGGCCTTCCAACTTGGTACACAATCCGCGTAAACAAAAACGGATACACTGCACGAAAAAAAGAATTAGATATTCTTGTAGCTTTGAATCCCGCAACTTGGTTAGACGACGTCAAATCAGTAAATAAAGGTGGCGTTGTAATTTACAATAGTGAACTTCCAAAAGTCACTGGCATGCGTGATGACGTAACGTACTACCCTGTTCCATTTAAAAAAATCGCTGAAGAAAACTTTACTGAAATTAAACTTAGAAAACTTTTAACCAACATGATTTATGTTGGAGTGCTCACTGAACTTTTAGGAATAGATTTTGATGTTTTAAAAACGGCTGTTACCGATAACTTCGCGAGCAAACAAAAAGTCGTTGAAAGTAATCTCAAAGCTGTTCAAGTGGGTATCGATTGGGCAAAAGCAAATATTAAAAAAGTTGATCCCTTTAGAGTAGAAAAAATGAATGAGAATAAAGGGAAAATCATGATCGACGGTAATACAGCCGCAGCTCTAGGTTGTGTGTACGGCGGGTGTACATTTGTATCGTGGTACCCCATCACACCCTCAAGTTCTGTCTGTGAAGCCGTGATTGATTATTTTGAAGAACTCAGAGTTGATAGTAAAACCGGAAAGAAAAATTTTGCTGTGGTTCAAGCTGAAGATGAACTTGCAGCACTGGGCATGGCGTTAGGTGCTGGTTGGGCAGGAGCACGTTCAATGACTGCTACTGCTGGCCCCGGTATTAGTCTCATGGCAGAGTTCACAGGCTTTGGTTACTTTACAGAAATTCCCACAGTAATATTTGATATTCAACGTGTTGGACCATCAACCGGGTTACCCACACGCACAGCTCAAGGTGATGTAGACTTTACTTATCGCCTCAGTCATGGCGACACTCATCATCCAATTTTATTTCCAGCTAATCCGATAGAATGTTTTGAAATGTCTAATGCAGCTTTTGATATTGCAGATCGCCTTCAAACACCAATTTTTGTTTTAAGTGATCTTGATTTGGGAATGAATCAATGGACAAGTGAAAAATTTAAAATGCCTGAAAAGCCTTTTGATCGCGGTAAAGTTCTCGACGTCGAAGGCCTCAATAAAGCTGGTAAATTTGAGCGCTACCGTGATGTTGATGGTGATGGAATTTGCTATCGAACACTTCCAGGCACTGATCACAAACTAGCATCTTACTTCTTACGTGGTTCAGGTCACAATGAAGGAGCAAAATACACCGAGAAATCTGAAGACTATGTGAATCTTATGAATCGGTTGAAGAAAAAATTTGATACCGCAAGAAAATATGTTCCGTCTTGCATTAAACTAACTGAAGCTGGTGCAAAAGTGGGAATCATCGCCTATGGCAGTACAGATTTAGCAATGAACGAGATTCGTGACTCTTTACGCACCCAAGGTTTAAAAACTAATTACCTACGATTACGCGCATTGCCTATCACAGATGATGTTAAAAAATTCTATGATGAAAACGATCGCATTTATGTTGTTGAGCAAAATCGCGATGGTCAGATGGAACAAATTTTACGATTAGAGATGGGTAAAGACGGACTCAAAAATCGCGCGGTAAAATATTTTGATGGTCTTCCATTAGATGCACGTTCCATTGTCGATGATGTTCTCGCCCAAGAAAGAGGTCAAGCATGACACCACCAAATGATGCACCAGCACCTGTAACTCCAGCTGCTCCAGCTGCCCCTACTACCAACAAGGTTGGATTAACAAAAGCTGATTATAAAGGTGCGCCGAGCACGTTATGCACTGGTTGTGGGCATGATAGTATTACAAATCACATCATCACTTCGTTTTATGAATTAGGAATTAATCCACACGAAGTAGCAAAGATGTCAGGAATAGGTTGTTCATCAAAAACTCCCGCATATTTTATGAGTCAAGCACACGGATTTAACTCTGTTCACGGTAGAATGCCCTCAGTTTCTACAGGTGCAAAAGTTGCTAATTCAAAACTCAATATGATTGCAGTGAGTGGCGATGGCGATACCGCAAGCATTGGGCTTGGGCAATTTTGCCATCTTGTGCGACGAAATCTAGATATGGTGTACATCGTTGAAAATAACGGCGTGTACGGTTTAACAAAAGGGCAATTTTCAGCTACAGCAGATAAAGATTCAAAACTTAAATACGGTACTGTAAATCCTTTTGAACAAATTGATATCTGTGAACTTGCGATTGCAATGGGCTGTTCGTATGTGGCGCGCTCTTTTTCCGGCGACCCAAAACAACTTGTTCCATTAATTAAAGGTGCGATGAGCCACAAAGGTACAGCAATTATCGATTGTATCAGCCCTTGTGTTACGTTTAATAATCACGAAGGTTCATCTCGTAGTTATTTGGCAGTAAAAGAAAAAGACACACCTATTCATGAAATTGGATTTGTTCATGGTGCTGATGAAATTAAAGTTGATTACGCCCCAGGTAGTTTAAAAGAAGTTGAATTCCCGGATGGAAGTATTGTGACGTTAAAAAAATTAGCTTTGGAATATGATCCTACAAATAAACTTGCAGCTATCAATATGCTTGAAGAATCAAAGCAAAAGGGTCAGCTCTTAACAGGTCTATTCTACGTCAATACCACCAATCGTCACCTCACAGAAACCATGGCGTTAACTGACACTCCCCTGGCCCAGCTCACAGAAAAAGAACTAAGGCCCGGAAGTGAAGCCCTTGATAAAATCTTGCAGGGTTTTGCTTAAAAGTTACCCAGACTTTTAGTGGATCTACTAGACCATTGGCCTAGGGTCTTTTATTCCTATTTAATAAAAACAATAAAAAATCATGATGTTACGGCCATAAAATGCCGAAAAAAGAAGCATGAGTGATGATGAGAATTCAGAAGTAAAACCTCCTTTTGATTTTCCTCCAATTCCTACGGATTTGGCTACGCCAGAGGTGAATGAATTCACCGTTGAAATTCCAGTAGAAGTGCAAATGGAAGTTGCTGTTGAAACGCCAGTTGAATTACCACCAGATGTTCCAACGATACCTACTGTACACGCAACGGTACCTGCTCCCGCCACACCACCACCTATCCCGGTAGCAGCTGTCGCCCATGTTAAGCAGGCAATGCGAATACCCATTGCTCTTAAGCTTTCATTTATTACAACGCTGCTCATGCTTTGCGCAACAATTCCGATTGCACTTCGTTCGAGTCATTTGTTTGAACAAGAATCAGGAAAGCGTGAAGAAGACACCAACCGTGACCAAGCAAAAACCGTATCTGATGAAGTACAAGAAACTTTTCAGGGCGTAATTGATAAATCAAAAGTTATTGGTAGTATTCTATATAAAACATTTGATTCAGAAGCTAATCGAGAAGCAGCTCTTGAACTTTCATTCAGATCAGATCGAGATCTCGTAACCGTTGAAGTTCTGACACTTGTTGATAATAAACCAGTGGTTATCAAAAGAATTATCAACGAAGAATACTTAAAACAATATGATCTTAAAACTAATTTCATAGAAAATTTAAGAAATGCAAAACCATTTCCCATTGCAGTAAATTTTGCTGGCGATGTTGAAATTCGCAACTCAACTGTTGAGGGTGGAGCCCCGTTACTCACTATTGGTATACCATTAGTCAAAGATGATCTTGGCAATATCACCCATGTTGTTTTAGCTGATGTAAGGCTTGATAAAATTCAAAAGATATTTTCAACAGTAAGTGAGCGTACTATTTATCTCATTGATCGTGAAGGTCATGTGCTAGCACATCCAGATGAGAAACTAGCTTTAACTGGTAAAAAACTTGATTACATTCCTATTGTATATCAAGCCTTGACTAAAAAAGTAGGGCAATTTCAATCTCGTTTTGAAGACCCAGAAACTGAAGAAACGTTTGTCGCTGCATTTGTTAAAACACCTTTTGGCGCCACAGTTGTTTCTCAAGTTCCTGAAGCTGTAATTCTTGAACCTTCTCAGTTTGTAAGACGACAAGCTTTTTTGATCACAGGAATTGTTGTTTCCCTTGCCTTATTTTTCATTGTTCTTTTTGCTGCAAGTCTCACTCGCCCCTTAGAGGCATTGGTTCTTGCCACAAAAGAAATTGCAAAAGGTAATTTTGAAACATGTGTATCAGTAAGTACAAAAGATGAAGTTGGAGAACTCGCAACAGCTTTTGGAGACATGGTCGGCGGTCTAAAAGAGCGCGATAAAGTTAAAAATCTTTTTAATAAGTTTCACGGAACAGGTGTCGCCAATCAGTTGATGTCAGGGGAACTTAAACTCGGAGGAGAACAAAAATTAGCCACAGTTTTCTTCAGTGATATTCGTGGATTCACCTCATTTAGTGAAAACATCACACCTCAAGAAGTAGTTAATATGCTCAATGAATATTTTAAAGTCATGGTTAGTATTATCAATACCCATAAAGGTGTTGTTGATAAATTTATTGGTGACGCGATCATGGCTGTTTGGGGTGCACCTGAAAGTTTTGGCAATGATGCGGCCAATGCCATCAAGGCTTGTATTCAAATGCGCATTGCACTTGCAGAACTTAATGACAGTCGAATCGCACGTGGACTTCCTGAAATAAAAATTGGAATGGGCGTACACACAGGAATTCTTATTGCCGGAACCATCGGCAGTGATGATCGCATGGAATACACAGTTATCGGCGATACCGTTAACATGGCCTCAAGAATTGAAGCTGCAACAAAAGCGTATGGAACAGATCTTCTTGTAAGTGAAGCAACATGCGACAGTATAAAAGATCAATTTGTACTTGAACTCGCAGGCACAGCCGTGGTTAAAGGTAAGACTGAGCCTTTGAAATTATTTAAAGTAAAAGGCTATCTTGATGAGCAGGGTCAATATGTCGAAGTAACGACTAAGTACTCTGCCTATGCAGCTGAAGCTGCTGATAAGGTGAAAGCCGCTTAACCATGACCCAATGGCCAAAAAAAATCCCCGTTCTCACCGAAGAACAAACACGCATACGTCATGATTTCATGAAACTCTGGCATGAAGTTTTGCCTACCAAGTACAGCTTCATTGAGAAAGTGAATCAAAAATTTGCAATGATGCGAAAGCCTAACCCCAATGTAATGACACGCACTCTTGAAATTGGAGCAGGTCTTGGAAGTCACATTGCCTACGAAGACCTCACTAACCAAGAATATTTTATCAATGATATACGCGCAAATTTTATGGAAACCGCACTCAAACGTTATCCCCAATTAAAATCTGTCGTGGGTGATGTGCAAGTTGGCTTAAATCTACCTGATGGGTACTTTGATCGTATTATTGCAATCCATGTTCTTGAGCACATGCCCGACTTACCAAAAGCACTTATTGAAATGAAACGCCTTCTTAAACCAGGTGGTTATATTTCTGCGGTTATTCCGTGTGAGGGAGGTTTAGCGTATCAACTGGCGAGAGAAATTTCAGCCAAACGCATTTTTGAGAAAACCTATAATACTTCCTACGATTGGTTTATTAAAACAGAACATGTTAGCACAGCAGCAGAGATTTTTTCGGAACTTAAAAAAGATTTTGAAATTGAGAGATCATCTTATTTTCCATTAATGATTCCTGTTATTACAGCAAATCTTGTCATTGGACTTACTTGCAAAGTTAAATGATAGTAATTTTTTAGAATCCGTACTCGAGCATGAAATTGATGTAGTGCCCAGTGATTGATAGCGTATTTGCCTGTTCAGGTGCTGCAAGCCCCACATCTTTGAAAGCAAATTTAGCAGCTTCAACTTTGTATGCGTAACCCATAAATCCTACTAATGAATCCGAGAGACTTAACGAACCTAAGAGTCCCGCTTGATAACTAGGTGTTGCAATATTAGCCCCACCATTTGGAGTTTTCATTCCCATCATCGAATGTGAAGCTTGCACATTTATTTGAAAACCAATTCGACGAGAAAAACCATGGGCAAGTGACACACCTAAGAGTGGGCCAGCCGTAGTAATTGTTTTTTGAACAAATTCTGTAGGATTTGTTGGATCACCTTCTGAAAAAGGAAGCTCTCTATATTGTGCTCCAAAATAAGTTCGCAGTTGCCCGATGGCACCTAAGCGATATCTGTGAACACCGACTAGTGATCCGGCTACATAGCGGTAAGTTGTAGTTTTTAATGTAAAGCCTGACATATCGGCTATGAGTAGCGAACCCCAGTTTGAATCTTTACTAAACCAAACACCTGCACCCAACCGACCAGTCCCACCAATCGCGTTGTAATTTACACCGGTACTTGTATCTGCACTCAACCCCGTATAATTCACCATGCTCAGAAAATAACTTGCCACTGCGAAAAACTGACTCTTTGAACCAAAGCTACCTTCAGACTTAACTTGTTCAACCGCAGCAGGTGATCTTGAACCAATATTTTGTGAAGTGAATTCTTTAACCGCAAATTCTGACGGGCCACGCATATCAGCCAAAGCTCTAATTTTTACACGGTATTTTCCTGAAGGAAGTGGTTTTGCCAAAGTACGTTTTGGAGTTTTTTGAAACCTATGTTCAAAATTCTTCCAATCACCTGTCTCTGTTTTTTGTTCTAAAATGTAATCATATTTCTGTGCGAACTCAACTTGCTCCCAATTCATAAGAGCTGTGTTTGTATCTTCAATTTCAGAGATGCGCGGCAATTCAAGAGTTGCACCATGGAATTCAAAATTACCCGGAGGACTTAACTCCTCACCCTCGAGGTCTCCTTGAGCTAATGGAATTACTTGCCAAGTATAACTCTCAGCTACAGGAATTTTTAGTTTAGCAGAGGTTCCAGTTTCAGTGACTTCTTCTACAACTGTGCCCGCTTTATTTAAAACTCGAACTTTATATTTTTCAGCACCATCAACTGGTTTCCATTCAAACTCAACTTTATCTGATTGAGTCTCCTCAGATTTTATAGCGACTCCAATTGCAGGTTTAATTATAGATACAGGTGGAAGTTTTACCGCGAATTCTTGAGCAGGACTCCACTCACCCGGTACACCGCGACTGTCTAATGAACGTACTCGAAGTTCATATTTACCCGGAACAAGCTTAGCAGTCCATTTACTGGTTTTAATTTTAAATTTTACAGGTGGTTTTTTTGTGTCTTTGTCTAAAATTCTAACTACTTCAAGTTCATAGCCCGTGACACCTTCGACATCTTCAAGTTCTAGCTCAAGGGCTCGACGTGCGAGTTCTGCATTTGCAGGAGGAATTGCCAAAAACAATATAAGTAAAATGAAAATGGCAGAGCTTCGCCGTTCGGATTTCCGAGAATTATACGAGGCTAAAATATTCCACTTCAACTTATGTATCATTGTATTTTAAATTTCTTAAACCCCGGTGCTTTCAAGTCACTCACATCTGGAACACTCAAGACTTTTTCTTCACCTTGAGGCCCTGGTCTTCCGTACTCATCAACTGATGAAACGCTTACTTTATATTCTCCAGGTAAAATGCCTTTAACCTGGCCACTGGTTGAATTAAACTTTTCACTCTTTGCCACTTGCCCATCTGAGCTCTTAACTTGAACTTGATAAGCTTTTGCACCCTCAACAGACTTCCAAGAGAATTGAGCAGAACCATTTTTATGCGCATTAACGGCTGCGGGCATACGCTCACTAAATTGTGGAGGTGGTAATAAGGGTCTTAATCCAACAGTTACATCTCTTGTCGATGTGCGCGCAATGGGCACACCTTTTATATCAAAGGCTTCAACGGTCACACGAAATAAACCGTCTCCTGCCACATCAACTTGTTGATTAAGCTGAGTTGTACTAATGACTTTATCTTCAGCGCCATCAGTTTTTACTGTGACTTTATATTTATCAGCTTTTATACCGCCAAGTGCTTTCCAACTAACTTTTAATGAAGGTTTCTCAGTTACGTAGAGAAAGCTATCTTGATCTTTGCCATCTGCCCAGGCTAGGCGCGGTAATTCTTCAACTGTAAAATAACGAACAAGGCTTGGCTTTGATTCTTCACCTTTATGATCTACTGAAGTTACAGACCATTTATATGAACCTGATTTTGCTTGCGGTATGCGCAATTGAGTTACATCAGAAATTTCTTTATCAACAAGCAACTCAGATTTTTTTGGTGATCCTTTTAAAATCATTTCTTCAACACGTAGATGAAACTTATTAATTCCAGGAACTTTCTCCCACACCAAATAAGCTCCACCGTTTGTAATTGTCTCAAATGAAATGCGTGCATCAGACGCAGGAAGCTTTAACTCAGGTGGTATTAATTGAAATTTTGTTCTTAACATAAACTTCAGCGGCTCACTCACCAACTGTAAGGCAGTACCTGGGCGATAACCAGAAATTCTCCAGTAGTACTCACCATCATCTTTAGGTGAGACAGCAAATACACCGGTATCTTCAACGAGCTGTGAAAAAATGGGTTTAGCAAAGCTTGCATCTTTAGAAAGTTCAATTTGAAGTTTTACTAATTTAGAAGGGTTAGCCCAGCGCAAATCTAAACTTTTTGTTTGTGGGTTTAAACTTGCCAAGGCATCTTTTGCTGGTGATAAAAGTTTTGGTGGAAAGTCAGCGACAATCAAAACTTTACTCACCGTAGAAAAATAAACCTGCTTTGGATCTTTTTTATTCGTAGCAACTAAGCGCCAAAACTGGGAGCCCGGCCCAAGCAGAGCTTGAATTTCACCCTTTGTACCTGGAACAACTTGGCCATAGGGTTTTAATACTTCACGCTTAGTACCCGTTTCAAGTTTTACATCAAAATCAGCTGTTAACGGAACCCAACTAAAAAGCACAGCTTCTTTTTTATCAACGCGAACATAAACTCGCTCATTAGGTGCTGGTGTTTTAAGTTTGAAAAATTGTTGTGTGATATCCATGCCTGTTGCACTGATATTTCCGGATTTGTCTTTATCAAGTGTTAGAGTTTTATCGCCTGAATTAACTTGCGCTGAACCACTATAAACTTGAACATCTAAACCTTGACCAGACCCGCTTTTTCTACCCAAAGACAAATCTGCGTTGTTTAAAGAGATACTTGTGTTTCCGGATTTCAACGCCAAATTACTAGTGTCGCCATTACCTTTGACGTACACATTACCCTTTACGAAATCTAAAGCTACTTTGTCGCCGCTCTCTTCGATAACAACAACAGAATCAGGTTCAAGATCCACCTCTGCACCGGTAACAAAAATAATTTTTGCTTCGCCATCAGGTGCTGTTCTAACAGCTTCGCCAGAATACAACGGATCATCTTCACCAATGCGTTGCCAGATAACTCTTTTAACAGAACGTTTTTGAACTTCGTTTTTTGCCATACTCAGATGGGCGAGAAGTTTTCTATTTCCTTCATCACCGCGACTGTGAAGTGAAAGATCGTATCTGTACCAGCCATAAGAAGAAGCAACACCCGTCACACTGAGCGCTGCTGCAATCAGCAATTTTCTTGAATAAGAAGTCATACATTCTTATCGGAGATTTTCTGTTTTACTTAGCAAAATAAGATAGTTTGGGTGATGCGTTAGGACTTCTTTTTTGATAATCCAAGTAGACCAATCAGAGTGTCTAAATCGACGCTGTACTTTCGTCCGCAAAAATCACAACGCACTTCTGTAGATTCTTTTTTATCCACCAATTCTTGGAGTTCTTTTGAGCCTAATAAAAGTAACGAACGTTCAACTCTGACGGAAGAACATTGACATGAATAATGAAAGCTAAAGGTCTGGTCTAGTTTTCTAAATTTAAGATCTTCTAATATTTCAAAAGCCAGGTCACTGGTCGAAGCACCAGCCCTAATTTGTTCAGTGACGGTTTTCATTTCTTTAACACGCTTCTCTAAAAGACCGAGTGTTTCATCTTTTACACCAGGCATAACTTGTACGATCGTACCACCTGCTGCACTTACAGAATTATCTGGCTCAACAAATACTCCAAGTGCAACGATTGATGGAACTTGTTGAGATTGAAGTAAATAATAAGCAATATCTTCGCCAATCTCACCCGATTGAATTTCAACGGTTCCAGTATAGGGTTGTTTTTCATGGGGTAAAGATGTTGCCACACTGAGCATTCCTTTACCGATACCTTCACCGACATTTAATTTTCCGTTTTTACTCGGAACATGTATCTGGGGATTATTTACAAACCCACGAACACTTCCATCGGAACTTCCTTCGGCAAAAAGATTACCTAATGGACCGTCGCCTTTAAAATAAAGTGCGATGCGGCCATTTTCTTTCATAAAAGTTGCAAGTAACCCAGCACCGATCAAAGCTCGGCCTAGAGCAGCACTCGCGACAGGCATGGTATTATGAATCATGCGTGCTTCTTCAATAACAGAAGTTGCAATAACTGATGAGGCTACAACCGTGCCATCATCAGAAATGAATCTTTCAATAACTGTTTTATTCATATGATTAAAACTTCACCTCAGGAGCTTTTTCGCTACCAGCAGTCGCTTCAAAATATGCTTTCTCTTTGAATCCAGACATACCAGCTATGACACTTGTGGGAAATGAACGAACAGAAGTATTGTATTCTTTCAAAGCTAAATTAAAATCACGTCGTGCGACTGTAATTCTATTTTCGGTGCCTTCTAATTGAGATTGTAGCTCACTAAAATTTGCCGTTGCTTTTATGTCAGGATATTTTTCAACCACTACCATCAATCGTGAAAGCGCTTGAGTCAATTGACCTTGAGCCGCTTCGAATTGTTTAAATTGTTGAGGGTTGTTTAAAATTTCTGGTGTCATTTGAATCGACCCAACTCGTGCACGCGCTTCAACAACTTCTCTAAGCGTATCTTTTTCAAACTGCGCAACACCTTTAACCGTGTTCACAAGATTGGGAATCAAATCTGCTCGACGCTGATAGTCGTTTTGAACTTGGCTCCATTTTTCGTTTACATTTTCTTGTCTTGAAACAAGACCATTGTATGCGCCCATGTAAAACAAAATCAGAATGAGTCCTAATCCGAAAATCGCTCCAACACCAACCAGTAAACCTTTCATTTTAATAACCTCCATAATTTAACGAATTTTAGAGTTTCTACTTCGACTCGACTCATGTCAATAGGCACTCCTGTACCTTTTGGCGCTTGAAAGCTGAGATACCGTCAAGTACTCTAAAGGTATGAAATCATTTGATCTTATCGTAATCGGTTCAGGACCAGCAGGCCAGCGCGGCGCGATTCAGGCAGCAAAATTCGGAAAACGTGTTGCTCTGATTGAAAAAGAAACCGTTTTTGGAGGAGCCTGCATTCATACCGGCACCCTTCCGAGTAAAGCTTTAAGAGAAAGTATTTACAACATCTACACATTTAGACTCGGTGGAACTGAGCTCACAAGACGTGCCGTGAGAGAAAAAGTTTCTTTTAAAGAACTCTCTGCGCGTAAAGATAAAGTTATCTCAAATGAAAATGAAATCATCTCAAATGCCATTCGCTCAAATGGGATCAGTGTTTATCAGGGTTTTGGTTCGTTTATTGATCCAACACATGTGCGCATTCAAACCAGTGAAGGTGGCGAAATTGTAATTGAAGGAAAATATTTTCTCATCGCAACTGGCTCACGCCCCGTTCGCCCTGCACAAATTCCTTTTGATGATCAAATTGTTTGTGACAGCGATAGTATTTTAAACATGGCCGAAATTCCTGAATCACTCACCGTTATTGGTGGCGGTGTTATTGGTTGTGAGTATGCAAGCATGTTCTCAGCCCTTGGTGTAGATGTACATTTGGTTGATAAAAAAAGCGATATCTTGCCATTTATGGATCAAGAAATCACAGAGGTGTTAAAAAAATCATTAATCTCTCAAGGATGTCGCCTTAATTTGGGAGATGAATTTGTCACCATCGCAAAAACATCTGATGGTAAAGTTGAAACCACTTTGAAAAGTGGGCGTAAAATAAAATCAACTAATTTACTCTATGCCATGGGTCGAGGCCCACAGACTGATAAACTAAATCTTAAAGCTGCCGGTGTGAAAACAGATGATCGAGGGCATATTTTAGTTAATAAAAATTATGTAAGTGATGCGCCACACATCTACGCGGTTGGTGACGTCATCGGATTTCCAAGTCTTGCGTCATCGGGTTTTGAACAAGGGCGTCTTGCCATTTGTCATGCACTTAATATTCCTCATGGTGAATTTCCAGATGAATTTCCTTACGGAATTTATACGATCCCAGAAATTTCAAGTGTTGGAAAAACAGAAGAAGAATTAATCGCTTCAAAAACAGAATATGAAGTTGGAAGATCTGAGTATCTAGAAACCGCCCGCGGTCAAATCATCGCTGACTCTGTGGGTTTACTAAAAATTTGTTTTTGCCCAAAAACCCATAAGATTTATGGCATTCATATTATTGGCAACTCAGCGAGTGAGCTCATTCACTTAGGTCAAATGGTTATGCGCCTTGGTGGCGACATGCGCACACTTATTCGAAATATTTTTAATTACCCCACATTAGCTGAGGCGTACAAAATCGCAGCGTTTAATGGGTTAAACAAAACATTCAAAGACCAAGAGATCAGGTACTAAAATTATAGAGGTCTTGAGAGCACCTTTTTTAAAATATCGACGAAGTTTTTTACAGGCCCAGAGCCAAGCCATTGAAATCCCTTGCTTTTATAATGTCAAAAAGGACTAAAGTTTTAAGACTCACGTACCGAATCATACCTTAGTAGGGCAGTAGTTTTTATTGCGGAGGGCAGATCATTATGAATACTAAGATTTTTCCAATTATGGGCTTCATCGTTTTATCAATGATGTTATTTGGCTTTTATCAAAATTGCGGTTCACCGGGCGGTGACGGCAAAGGTCAATTGGCAATTGGTTCTGCGGATGAAGACCCAGGGGATCCACCATTTAATCTTCCCGTAATGCCACCTGCACCTCCAACCACAACAACTTGCGGAAATAATTGTAAGCCATGCTCAGCAACAATTGAGGTTTTAGGAAAATTTAATAATGTTGTGCCTAATAGCTATAATCATATTGCCATCTCACCTCCAACGTCATGGAGTGTGGCAACACTTGACGAATGTAAACTAAACATCGTTGCATATGTTCGCTCTAAACTTTGCGACACTGGCTTTATGGGTAATCCAGACCGCATCGTGTGGTGGAGAACAGGTGATTCTACGACTACAAATGGTACAATTCCATTTACATTTGACGGCGTAAAACAACTTCGTTTTCAAGAATGTGCGTTCATTTGTGATGGAGCCAATGAAAAGGAATGGGGTGCTTGTTCTGACCCTCGTTCATTGTCTCAGTAAGCTTTTGTGATCAGCGGGCGCTGATCAAAGTGGGCAAAGTTAATATGAAATCTTTTAGATTTCTAAAAAAATGGCAAGCTATTAGACCAATCATCGCCATTACTCTGTCTTTTTCAATCACAATTTTGGTTTTTCAAAATTGCGGTGACTCAAAACTTAAAACTAAATCTGTAAGCGCATCTGTAGTGATTGGCTCACAAGCGGCACTTAAGCTGATGCTCTCGCCACCAGTAGCAATCAACAGCTATGGTCGTTTAGTGGTTATCGTCGATACAAGCAGTTCAGCGATTAAAGGCACATGCGTCAATGAAGTAGATCACCCACAATATGTTGAAAATGGGTCTGCGACTGATTGCGCAAAAGGCTTTGATCGTACAGGTGATCGCTTTGTTTGGATCAAAAAATGGATCGAATCACTACGAGCTTTTCCTGAATATGCCGGCAACTCCGGCGAAGGTTTAAAAATTCTTATCGTACCATATGCAGGTGGAAGCCATAATAGACCAAAAAAAGATTCAGAAGACGCATTTTACATGGAAGATTTTCGAACACCAGATCAGGCTCTTAAATATGTCGATATTTTGGAAAAAGAACAACAAAACGCCGTGGCCGCTGCACCCAATGAAACCCCCATGGGAACAAGTTTTGTCTATAAGGGTTTGCTCTGGGCTTATGACAAAATGAAGGTTGAGTTTTACAGACTAGGCGAAAACGCCAGACATGCAAGGTGGGATGTTGTCATCGTTGGCGATGGTGTTCGTCGACCTCGTGTCAGTGATTTTAATAAACTAGTATCGCCTTGTAATGCCAAGGGTGAATTTGTTGCTGGTGCTGGTGCTGAATATATGAGAACAGAATGCCTAACATGGGTTAATAAAGTCAAACCTAAAATTGGAGACCCCGACGATAATGACCCCAATAAATCTTGGTATAAAGCACAACAGATTTTTGACATGCCACGTGTGCGAGGTTTTGGTAATAAAACAAAAATACAATTAGTGCAACCACACCTTGAAAATATTGATGAAGACTTGCGCAAACCTATTTCAAAAATTTCTGATCTAGTCAAAAATCAAGATAAGATTAACCAACTACAATATCTTGAAGATCGAATGAATTTAAAAATTTTCACTTCATCAAGCCCAACTGTACTACCTACAAAAGTTGGTGGGATGTCGTATTATTCAAAAACTTATAAAATTGCTGACTTCACCGTACTTAATCTCAATGCTCGAGTAGACTCAACAGGTACTCTGATTATTGACTCTGATGTTGATGGGGTAGCTGACAAAGATGAAATTACCACTTCACCAACAAATGCTCGCTCTAATGGTACTTGCCTCGACGGAATTGAAGCCAGAGGTTTTACATGTAAGATTAATGGTTGCGATAAAAATAATGACTCCGATGCTGATGGCCTGAATGAATGCGAAGAATTAAGCCTCGGAACCAGTGATCTAGAAATGGACAGTGATTCTGACGGAATTCCGGATCTCTATGAGTTTCTCTACGAAACAAGAATGTACTCAAACGATCGAGAACTCAAATCTGACACAACTTCAAATTTTTATTCATTCGCCAAAGGTGTTGTTGGTCACGCAGATCTCTTAAGTGTTGATCCGAGATTTTTAGTCGAGACTAGTTTTAAAGAAACCACAAGTCAAAATCTTAAACCTCGTTATACTTTACAAATTAAAGCAGTACCCTTAGTTCAAACCTTGGAAGTGACTCGTAATACAAACCCCCTTTGGAGAGGTATTGGCAACCCCCGTTTCGGCATACTGCCAAACTCAATGCTCGGTGGGATTATTCATTCAGCAGGTATGAATGAAGTCGTTATACTTTTAAGGCTCGTATCACAAGAACAAGGCGAGAGCATTTTCTTTATCGGGCGATTGCCAAATGTGAATTATACAAACCCTGTGATACCAAAATTGAAGACTTCAATCTTTAAACAGGTGAGCTATTGATATGAAAACATCCTTATTAAAAATATCACTAGCCATTGTTTTTTTCACAACCATTATTCTTGGATACATGAATTGCGGCGATGCGAAGCTTACGAAAAAATCATCAACATTAGCCAGCATTACCAGCCCAAGTAGTTTATCAGGAAATCTTTGCGCACAAAACTCTGGCGCAGCAGGTAAACCTAAAAAAATCGTTTTTATTGTCGATATGTCATTTTCAAATATCGGAGAATGTTTTGGTCAAGCAGTGCTTCCAAGCAAGGGAACAGACCACGAAGGAAAGCGCTTTGATAAAATTAAAGAATTTATGGAAAATCCAACATGCGATAATGGCACTAATGAATATGCCATTCTTGCTTTTTCAAAAGAATTAATTGACCCAACTACCAACCAAGTAAGTAAACAATTTATCAATCGCGCTGACTTGAACAAAAGTAATATAATCCAAAAACTAAAAGACATTAACACAGTTAATTCAAATCTGGCTAAAACCCCAGGAATCTCTTGCGCCACTTTCGAAAACTCTCTAATGAAATCAACTAGTTATTCCAAAGCTTTAGAAGCCCTAGATGAGCTCATCAGAGATGACCTAAGTAAAACAGCACTCACTGCACCCAACACTTTAAAAGATCAGCATTACTTTGCATATTTTATCAGTGACGGAGCCCCCACTAATGTCGATGGGAATGCAGAGATCCTCGAAGGTGATGACCCACTCATTATCGCGCAAAATAATGAAATAGCGAATGGATATGCACATCGAGTTCAGGATATTGTCACAGTGGCCAAAGAAATGACCGGTGGAATGTTACTTCAAACCGTATATTACAATCGTATTGTTACCCCAGGCCATCCAGATGAACCTCAACTAGCTAAAGATTTTCAAAAAGCAGATATAGTTTTAAGTAAAATGACGATTGCGGGAGGCACCGACTCAACCAAAAATGTAGGCAATATTCAAGGCGCTGATCTTTGCAGTTTTGCAGCAACACCGGATCGTTTTCTCTATCAGCCGATAAATTTTACTATTGTTAATCTCACAGCAAAAATGAAAGAAGGTGTTCTTCTCCCTGACTCAGACGCAGATGGTGTGTTAGATAGGGATGAATCTTCATTTGGAATTCCAAAGGGCATTATAAATCGCAGAAATAACAAATATCACCTCTTAGATTCTGTCTGTGTCACCAAGCGCTGCAAAGAGCCAGGTGTAGATTTAAGCAGCATGAGTTGCGAACCCACAAAAGAATCAATGATAAATATAGATCCATACTTTGCAATCAGTAAATGTGATGAAGAGGCTATGGGCCTCTCAACCAGCTATTTAGATGGTGAATCAGTTACACGACTGCAATTCTCACGCAAAGAATTTGGTGACGGAATTCCAGATATAATTGAAATTATTAAAGGCAGTTTAGCTGGCACGCACGATGCCAACAACATTGATGGCCCTGGTTTGACGATCAAGGGTAAAATTCAAAAAGGTAGACAACCTTATTATGACGAATCAGATTTAAAGCCACCTATTGGTCCAGAACTCGAAGTAAAAGTTTCATTACCACAAGTTGTAAAAGGCAGCACTGTTTGCGATGGCGGAAAACAAGCTGAATATTCGTTTAGCGTTTCAAATAATCCGTTAGTGCCAACAGTGGCATACAATGCACCCGCATATATAAATACCGATGGTAACAGCGTAGTACAAGAACATCGACTTTCTCATGCTGCGGGTGAAAATGTGATGATGGCTTATTTTTATTCAATACCTGCAAACAAAGCATTTCTAGATGTCGAAATTTGGGCGTATGTTTTTAAAATGAAATTTGGTGTAAAAGAAAATATTCGCATAAAAACCTCAGATTTTGAATTAGTGGGACCAGTACGTGGGAAATAATATGCGCACAATCATTTGGGTTTTCATTTTTCTGATCAATTTCACTTTTGGTGTACAAACCTGGGCTGAAGAAACAGGGCCATGTCGCTACATTGAAAAACTCAGAG
This sequence comes from Oligoflexia bacterium, assembly GCA_034439615.1. NCBI lineage: Bacteria > Pseudomonadati > Bdellovibrionota > Oligoflexia > Oligoflexia bacterium. The sequence goes on from JAWXAT010000034.1 coordinate 71,918, forward strand.
TGTGTTTGCCTACGCCGCCCCCCGTTGGCGGGTCTGGGGGCGAATGCGGATGTACCTATTGTAATAAATCGGGTGGGCCAGGAGATTATAAGTATGCCAACACGGGTTGCGCAGATTATTTTCCAGATACTTTCACCGTAGAAGGCGAACGCATCAAAGGCTCTTGTAAAACAACTTCTTGCGAAACAATGACAGCCCCATGCTGGTCAATTGATGGGGGTACAACGATTACCGGCTGCCCCCCAGGCGATGATGGCAAACCTAGTCAAAGTAAATGTGATGATGTAACTCCTCCCCCTGGATTCGAGGTTTGTAGCGACAATGACCAGTCAGTTCATGACCTATTTTGTGACGATGTCCCGTCTGAAACATGCGATTAGTTTGATATAAAAAATAACCTAGCCAAATCTTTAATATCGTTGCATATTCCCCTCGAAATTAAGAGAGGAATTCCATGGTTAAAACCATTGTCGTTTTACGACATGCCCATCGCGATACAACACTTCGTTCAACAGATAATGGCTTATCTCCTAAAGGGCGCGAACAGGTTCAAAAACTTATTCAGACTTATAAAAAGGGGGAGCTTCCTAAAGGTGTTCAATTTTGGTCAAGCCCCAAAATACGCTGTCAAGAAACCATCGAACCTCTATGCCAATCTCACGACATAAAACTTAAAATTGAGCCTCTTTTAAATGAGCAAACAGATACTGAATCTTCAAAAGAATTTAATAAACGAATTGATGTATTAGCCCAAAAGGTTAAATCCGTAGACGACACCCTTTATGTTTGCAGTCATGGAGATGTTATTCCAGAACTGATTCAAAACCTGACAGGCTACAGCGTTGATTTGAGAAAAGCTCAAGCTGCCGTCTTGCTAAAAAAAGGTGATCGTTGGATGCTCGCATGATTTATTGTATCGGTCGCAATTACGCAAAACATGCAAAAGAATTAGGAAACACAGTCCCCCAAGGGGCACCGGTTGTTTTTTTTAAACCTCCGGCAAGTATTGCACTCAGTGGTGAAACAATTAAACTACCCGCTTATTCAAAAGAAGTTCACTTTGAATTAGAACTCGCTTTTAGATTTAATGAAAATTTAGAGGCCGGTGAAATTGCAGTAGCAAATGATCTCACAGCTCGTGATAAACAACGTGAGGCTCAAGAGAAAAAAACACCTTGGTCATTAGCCAAAGGATTTAAAAAAAGTTGTGGTTTAGGAAATTGGGTATCAGCTAAAAACATTGATTTGCAAAACCTAGAACTAAAACTCACACTTAATGATCAACTCAAACAACATGGCTTTACAAAAGACATGCTATTTTCGATTCCCGTGATTATTGAATATTTAAAAGAAACGTTTCCAGTAGAACCCGGAGATATCGTGCTCACTGGCACACCAGAAGGTGTTGGCCCTGTGGTTGCGGGTGATGTTATCGATGCAGAAATAATAGGCTTAAGTAAAGCGCAGTGGAAATTTATTTAACCGCCATTAAATTTTAATTGTTTTTGAAAAAATTTAACTGAGGACACCATGACAACGACAAATCAAGATCCCATTTTTTTACGCGGCCAAGAGATTATGAATCTCATGGAGGGCGAATCAGCTAGTATTTTTAATAAAGACTGGTGGTATGGGCGCATCATGGATTGGTCCATGAAAAATGAAAATTTTAAAATTCAGATGTTTCGTTTTGTCGATGTTCTCCCCTATTTAAACTCTTCAGAAGAAGTTTCAAAACATCTTAAAGAATACTTCACCGGTGGTGATCAAGAGATGCCCTCAATTTTGGGCTGGGGTTTAGGGTTAAGCTCACTTGCTCCTGGGCTTTTAGCTTCGTCAGTGAAAAAAAATGTCGCTCAAATGGCGCGCATGTTTATTACTGGTAGTAATCCAGATGAAGCACTCAAAAATCTAATTAAAATGAGAAAAGATAGCTTATGTTTCACCGTTGATATTTTAGGTGAAGCTGCGGTGAGCGAATCAGAAGCATGGTGCTATCAAAAAAAATATATTGAACTTATCGAAATACTAGCTCGTGAATCTGCATCATGGCCTGAGAATTCATTAATTGACCGTGATCATTTAGGGCCGATTTCTAAAGTAAACGTTTCTGTAAAAGTAAGTTCTCTGTTTTCACAATATGACCCCATTGACCCTGAAGGTTCGATAAATACAGTTAAAGAAAAACTAAAACCTATATTTAGACGAGCCCTTGAATTAGGTGTTTTTATTAATCTTGATATGGAGTCATACTTTCATAAAGATCTTACACTTTTATTATTTAAAAGCCTCATGGATGAAGCAGAATTTAAAAATCATAATAACCTAGGCCTTGTTATTCAGGCCTATCTCAAAGATTCAGAAAAAGATCTTCGTGAATTAATTGAATGGGCAAAAAAACGCACAGGCCGCATTACCATTCGACTTGTTAAAGGTGCATATTGGGATTACGAAACTGTTTTTGCTCAACAAAGAGGTTGGCCCGTACCTGTATTTACAAATAAAAAAGAAACTGACGCCAACTATGAAACACTCTCCACTCTCATGCTTGAAAATGATCGTGTTATTAAATCAGCATTTGGGTCACATAATATTCGATCAATAGCACATGCACTTGTCACAGCTGAACGACTCGGCATTGATAAACGAAGTTTTGAAGTACAAATGCTTTACGGAATGGCTGAGCCTATTAAAAAAGCACTAACAAAAATGGGTGTGCGCGTACGTGAGTATGCACCTGTTGGTGAACTTATTCCTGGAATGGCCTATCTTGTTCGTAGGCTCTTAGAAAACACATCCAATGAATCTTTCTTACGAGCTAAATTCTCAAGTGGTGCGTCGAGTGCTGAACTTTTAAAAGACCCACGTCAGTCGCTCAACGAATTAAAAGCAGCAACACAAGCCAGTGCAACGCAGGCATTTGCGACCAATCAAACAAAAACTCAACGTAAACCTGCTCATTATTTTGAGAATGAACCACCCACTGATTTTAATTTAGCAACTAATCGTACAGCTATGGCCGATGCACTTATTAAAGTTAAAAAGAAGCTCGGCCAAAGTTACCCCCTTGTGATCGGAAAAAAACATATCAAAACAGCCCGAGAACTCACCTCTGAAAACCCAGCAGATCCAGATATGATTATTGGCAAAACCTCACAAGCCACAGCTACTGAAGCTGACTTAGCTATTGAAGCTGCGCGTGCAGCAAGTGGTGCATGGGCCCAAAAACCTTTGGCTGAGCGTGTGAAAATATTTGAAAAAGTTGCTCAGATCATGCGCGATCGTAAATTTGAACTTATGGCTTTAGAAGTATTTGAAGTCGGTAAAACCTGGCGCGAAGCTGATGGTGACATCGGTGAAGCTATTGATTTTTGCTTATATTATAACCAGCAAGCTTTAAAAATGAGTAAACCTCTTGCCACAAGTTTTGTTCCTGGCGAAGAGAGCTTTTACTCTTATCAACCCCGCGGTGTGGGGGTGGTCATTGCCCCTTGGAATTTCCCACTAGCAATTCTTGCAGGCATGGTTGTAGGTGCAGCCGTATGCGGAAACACAGTCATCATGAAACCTGCAGAACAATCCCCTATCATCGCTGCATGGTTTATGGAAATCCTACTTGAAGCCGGCTTACCACCAGGAGTTGTAAATTTTGTTCCAGGCTTAGGCGAAGATGTGGGTGCTTATCTTGTGGGCCATCACCACGTTGATTTTATCGTCTTTACCGGGTCAAAAGAAGTAGGCCTTCAAATCATCAGCGGCGCAGGCCACACCAAACGCGGCCAACGCTCAGTTAAAAAAGTAGTAGCTGAAATGGGTGGCAAAAATGCCATTATCGTTGATAGCGATGCAGATCTTGATGAGGCTGTTCTTGGTACTCTCCACTCAACCTTTGGTTTTCAAGGTCAAAAATGTTCGGCATGTTCACGCGTTATTGTGCTTGAAGAAAATTACGATAAATTTTTAAGCAGGCTTGTTGAAGGTGCTAGAAGCATGAAAGTCGGAATGCCCGAGAGCGCAGGGACTGCCATTGGGTGTGTGATTGATAAAAGTGCGCAAAAGAAAATATTAGAATTAATTGAAGTTGGAAAAACTGAAGGCAAGATGGTTTTTCAAGGGCAAGTGCCACCAAAAGGTTATTTTGTTCCGCCAACTATATTTTCTGACATCAAACCAACTGCACGCATCGCCCGAGAAGAAATATTTGGCCCTGTGCTTGCGGTCATTAAGGCAAAAGACTTTGATGATGCATTGGCAATTGCAAATTCCACTGAATTTGCTCTCACCGGTGGTGTTTATACAAGAAGCCCTGCAAATTTAGAAAAAGCAAAACGTGAATTTGAAGTTGGAAATCTCTATATCAACCGCTCAATCACTGGAGCACTTGTGGGAAGACACCCCTTTGGGGGCTATAAAATGTCAGGCGTAGGTAGTAAAGCCGGCGGCCCTGATTATTTATTACAGTTCGTTGAACCACGCACCATTACTGAAAACACATTGCGCCGTGGTTTTGCTCCTCAACAAGAAGCCATCGATTAAAAAAGTTTAAGGGCTGATACTTTTTCAGTTCTAACATCAAGTAGGCGATCAAGATCATCCACTGTGATTTTAACCATAATATCTGTATCAGCTCGAGACGTCTTCATACGATAGGTCTCCGTGATCTTTGTACCTTGCACATCTGTAGCTAATTTTTCAGGAAGATTAGTCGTACCAAAAAAGCTTCCGAATTTTTCTAAAAACTCTATGCGATTAGCCATTGCTGTAGGCCGACCTTCGGTACTGGGATTATCAATAAATGCAATATCACTAATTTTATCGCCATTCATGGTGAGCGCGTATTTGCCTTCTAAAATTCCAAATCTAAAATTCTCTAACGGATCAGCAGGCCTGCCAATACTCGCAATTTTGCGTGTTTTAATAGCAGCAATTTGTGAAGCCAATTTTCTTTCTAATTCAATGGTACCTGATCTGATCTGTTGGAGAACAAAGCTGGCCGGATTTCTAAAACCCTTGCTTGAGCCTTGAGTATCAAAAGTCATCTCATTGCCCCAGACAGAAATCCCAACACAGGCCAGTAATATGAATGATGTGAGTACTAATTTAGTGCGATCTTGATACATGAATTTGCCCCTATTGTTATGTGAATTTACCCTTACACAGTGTCTATAGAGCAAGAACGAGGCCCATGAGTGATATCACGAGCTTAGCGATTCTCACCCATTAACGGGTGTTAAGGGTTCTTCATATAAAGCTTGGGTATATCATGTAAATATTTGATTTTACTTGGTATTATTTATATCTAAAGTTACTTAGCAGGTGAATACTTCTTAGCCAGATGAGGTGCATTAGGCATCGCCAAATTTCACTCGATAATTCTTAAGAATAAAATACTCAATAGGCACCATGATGACTGAGGGTAGTAACCATAACAGTAAAGATGCCTGAAATTCTTGACCCATTAGATTTGGTAGAGCTGTCACAAAAAATGCAGTTACCGTCGCAATACAAGCGCCAAACATCCCTTGTATATGTGCATACCACCAATGCATTTTCTCAGTAGGTGCCGTTAGCCAGTATTTTAAACTTTGCACCCCTGATAAAAGCCCCGCTATTGGTATCCATGTCAAAAGCGTACTTCCATTTAGTATTCCGTAAAGGCCTGTTAACAAAGAAGTGGCGATAAGCAAACTTGAAGGAGCTACATCAATACATTTTGTAGTTTTAAAAGTTCTGTTTTTGTGGCGTAAAGCGCGAAGTCCAAAATGCAGCGTTGAAGCTGAAAGTATAGCAACGAAAAGTAAAAACACCGCAAACTCTTGGCTTTTAGGTGAGCGTTGCTCATCGATAAAAAATCGCCAAGGTGTGATGATAAACGCACCGAGAATAACTACGGTCATGCATAACGTGTAGGATCTCCCCCAAAGTACATGAGCCCTGCCGCCTTTTTTTGTAATGAGTGGAATAATAAAGATAAAAAGAGCAATAACCCCACAGATCACATGGGGGTATAAAACCATTTTCATAGGTAACGACATGCCAGTACCAATTTGCATGGCAATAGTTGTATTGAGACTCAAACTTTGTGTCATTAAAAAAAACCGCGATCATTAGGGATCGCGGTTTTTACAAAAATATTTTAGCTAATTAACTAATCAACCATGTTTTTCTTTACAGCCACACTCTTTACCTTCTTTGCAGCTTTCTTTTTTGCAGCCTTCTTCAGTGCAAGTTGCAGCATGTGTTTCTTTTAAGCAGGCTTTAAATTCTGGTGAACCGGCTTTAAGACCTTTATCGGTACAAGTTTTTTTAGCTGCAGCTTTATCAGCATGGGGGCAAGCAAGGCTCACTGAACCAACAGCACTTAATGCAAATACAAGAGCAGATAATGTTACGAGCTTTTTCATAAATTCTCCTTTAGAAGTTTAATCAAATACCACTTATTCATAGTGTGCGAAGCGATCAAAAAAATCTATTTGTTTTCAAAGTTAGCGCGGCGCATCTTTCTTGATTATTAGTCTTAAAGCAACTTTACTCATCTGGTTGATTTTAACTCTACTGGAGGCTCCCTCAGCCATGAAAACACTCAAACTTATTCAGATCGTACTTTTAATTTCTATGATTAGTCCTTTGGTCTTAGCATCAGATCGTGTTGTATCAAAAGGACTTACTCAAGAAATCGCAGAAGCAAGAGCCTCGGTTATAAAAGCACCTGTAAAATATGATCTTACTTTTGTTGTTGGACAGGATGAGAAAGAATTCACAGGAATCTCAAATATCACTTTTGACATCATATCGAATCCTGAAAAACTCACCCTTGATTTTTTCGAAGGAAAAGTTCAAGAACTTACAATTAATGGAGTTGTCCAACCAATCGTTGAGTACAACAATCACTTCATCACTTTACCTGTCAAAAGTTTAAAAACAGGCACTAACAATGTCATCGTTAAATTTTCTCATGTCTACAGCACTTCAGGCACAGGGCTACATCGATTTTTGGATCCAGAAGATAAACGAGTGTACATGTACACTCATCTTGAGCCCTACGATGCAAATCAAGTATTTCCATGTTTTGATCAACCCGACTTAAAAGCCATAATCACGATGCAAGTTACGGCTCCCAAAGATTGGACCGTTATTTCGACAACGCGAGAAGAAAAAACTACTGCTAAAGAAAATAAAATGACCCAATGGAATTTCACAGCCTCTCCTGTGATGAGTACTTATCTCATGTCGCTTCATGCAGGCCCTTATAAAATGTGGAACTCTCAAGCAGGAGCCGTACCGTTGAGACTTTTTGCCCGTCAAAGTTTGGCAAAGTATGTAGTTCCAAATGATTGGTTCACAATTACGCGCCAGGGATTGAAATTTTTTGACGAGTATTTCGCGTTTCCCTACCCGTTTAAAAAATATGATCAAGTAATAGCACCTGATTTTAACATGGGTGCCATGGAAAACCTTGCAGCGGTTACATTCTCAGAGCTCTATATACAAAGAGGTAAATCTACACAATCAGAGCGACTAAGGTTGGCAGAAGTTATTTTACATGAAATGGCCCATATGTGGTTCGGAGATCTTGTCACCATGAAATGGTGGAACGATCTATGGCTTAACGAAAGTTTTGCAACTTACATGGCAACCATTGCTATAAACGAAGCCACCGAATTTAAAAAACTCGCTTGGGTTAATTTTTTCTTCACGAAAATTTGGGCGTATACTGAAGATCAATGGGTTACTACCCACCCAATCGAAGGCCCCGTACGCGACTCTGAGTCGGCTTTTGTTGCCTTTGATGGAATCACCTACGGAAAAGGGGCTTCATCGTTAAAGCAAATTGATTTTTATTTAGGAGAAGATAACTTCAAAAAAGGTGTTCGACTTTATTTTCAAAAATATCAATACCGAAATACAGAAAGAAAAGATTTCACAACTTCACTTGCAGTTGCCTCTGGTAAAGATCTTAAAAAATGGACAACTGAATGGCTGCAAAAAGAAGGTCTCAACACTGTAGAAATTCAGTATACTTGCAAAAACGATAAGATTCAAAATTTCAGACTCATTCAAACTGCTCCAAGTGATCATTCAACACTTCGCTCCCACCGTACTCAAATTGCGATGTTTATGTCTTCTGGCCCATCGGCAATGAAAATGTATAAAGTCGTACAAGCACATTACGAAGGTAAAGAGACCGTCATTAAAGAATTAGAAAAGCAAGATTGCCCTGATATTGCGTTTCCAAATTACGGTGATTTTGATTATGTGAAAGTTAAACTTGATAAACGTACACTTGAAAACACACAGAAATATTTAACTAAAATTGATGATCCCCTTACACGTCTACAACTCTGGAGTACATTATGGGATATGGTTCGCGATGGCGAACTCGACGCCCCAAGCTATGCAAACTTTGTTTTTGATAATTTAGGCAGCGAAAAAGATATTAAAATTATAGAACTTATCACAAACACACTCTATGGTCGTCGCCTTAATAATCCGTCATTACAAATGTATTTGCCAAAAGAAGAAAAAGAAGCACGGGCCTACTTTGAAGAATATACGAAACGCGCAGAAGATTTCTTTTGGAAGCAAACACAAAAAGCTCCAGCTGGATCAGATCTTCAAAAGACTTGGTTTGGCTCATATTTAAGAGTGGCAAAATCAATTGATGCTCAATTGAAATTGGTTAAAGTTTTAAAAAATGAAATTAAATTCAAAAATTTTCCTATAGACCAAGATCGTCGTTGGAAGATTTTATTTCAACTCGCACTTACAAATGCACCAGGGGTGAATGAGCTTTTAACTCAAGAATCAAAAGACGACCCCTCTAACGCAGGTCTTTTGATGTCAATCTATTCAGATGCAGCAAAACCTGATCGAACCAAGAAAAAAGAGTGGTTTGAGAAGATAACTGCAAAGCCTAATGAAATTCCGCTTAATCAAGCACGCTTTGCAATGAACGGTCTTTTTCCACCCGATCAAGCAAATTTAAAAGCAGAGTTTGCCGATGCTTTTTTCACTGTATTGCCAAAGATTAATAATGAATTTAGCCCTGATTTTCAAGAGACCTTTGCTTCAACACTGGCCCCTAATTTGTGTACTCAAGAGAGTGCAAAAAAACTGGAGAACTATCTTGATAGTAAACCCACACTAACGCCTGTAATCTTAAAAGAGCTGCTCGTTGTTCAACAAGAGGATGAGCGATGTGTGAAAGTCAGAAAAATCGCATCTGATAAGTTAACTAAAATTAAAATTCCGAAAAAATAATTACTACACTTCAGATTGTATATGTCAGGCTGACTCAGATCGGGTCAGTCTGACTCTTTTGTTAGTACATATTTTAGTTCAGTCTCCGTCACAAATCTGACTATTTTTTTCATGGCATATTATGTGCACAATTATAATGATTATTCGGGGAAGAGGACTTAAGTGAATAAAACTCTCATTGCGCACATGCAGTTGGTATCAACCGTTGCTACTGGCTGCGTATTAGCATTAGGGGCACTACGGCTTACTGGTTTATTCTCTCAGCTCCGATTTATGGGAATCCCTACAGCAATTTGTTTTATTCTTGCCAGTATTTCAATACTTCTCCACAAAGCTCGCCGAACACCTACACGCTCTCGTCTTGGTTATTTATCAGCACTTGCACTTACATTTTTTTCTTCATTAGTTTTCTTACATTCACTTGGCTACATTGACTTGGCCCATTTTGATCTCTACATGATTGATACTTCAGAGCAGATGAAAGATTTTAGACCAGTAAGATTTCCGCCCCATGCACCATTAAATTTCATATTCACAGGCCTTGCCCTTTTACTTTGGGATAAACGCACACAACGCGAAGCAAGACCCACAGAATTCTTAGCATGTGTTATTGCTCTCGTTGCAGCACTTGCACTTGCTGGCTACACCGGTGAGGCAAAGCCACTTCACTCAGCCATAGGCTTTTTCTTAACTTCAATTGCTCTACTCTTTGCACGTCCCGATCGCGGATTAATGGCGCACATAACCGAAGACAGCAAAGCTGGAAATTTATTTCGACGATTGATACTCCCCGCTATTGTATTGCCGTTTATCATCGTCATTATGCAGTGGTGGTTAACGTATAAAAGTGGTGTCAGTCGAGCGTCAGGAGAGGTATTAAGCGTCGGCCTTAATATGGGGCTTTTTCTTTTTATTATTTGGAAAAGTTCAAAAGCGGTTTCAATAATTGATAATGAACGAAAACAAGCACTCTCATTTCTGAAAGAACGTTCTCATGCACTTGAGGTCAGTAAAGATCAACTCACACAATTTGCTTATGTTGCGTTTCAAAATCTTGAAGAACCATTGCGCATGGTCACAAGTTATACGCAACTACTTACGAAAAATTCATTTGCTAAATTTGACCAGAATTCTAAAAAATACGTGAACTATGTGCTCGATTCCGCCAGCATTATGAGAAATCTGGTTAATGATTTTTTAACTTATTCTATGGTTGAGGGAAATGCTGAAAAAAACCAAGCCATAGATTGTAATCAACTTGTTAAAGAATCAATCGACAAACTCACATCACAGTTAACTGAGACTCAAACTAAAATCACTTATACAAAACTTCCTATTATTTTAGGTAATCACCAACAACTACTCGAGTTGTTTCAAAAACTCATTGCCAGTTCTATAAAACTGGCAGACCCAACAACACCAGAGGTGAACATTTCATCTCAAGAGAACAAATATGAATGGGTTTTTTGGATTCATACAAACGGAAAAGGTCTTGATCCACAATTGACAAAAAAGTTCTTCGGCCTTTTTAGACATTCTCAGATGCGCGAAGAACATCCTAACTCGCCTATTAGTTTTGCGGTTTGTCGAAAGATTGTTGAAGGTCACGCTGGCCGAATTTGGGTTGAGTCCCATGGTCGTGATGGCAGCACGTTTTACTTCACCATTGCGCGAAACATTGACGCACAATCATCCTAAATACTTTGAAAATAAAAACGGGACCTAATGAGGCCCCGTTGCGTATACCATTTATAAAATAAATTATGGCATTTTTGTCATTGTGCAGGTTTCAGAAATATCACCTGAACCAGCTTGACCAGCTTGTGTTCCAAATACTACACCAGAGGTTTCAACTGTGAGTTTGCTACCCGTCAATTTGTAACCAACAAGTAGTGAAGCAGAGTAAGAATTAGCAGCTGCCATTTCACGACCTGAAGCACCGTAGATTAAGAACAGATTTTTTCCGTCTTTATCCCAATCAATGGTCGCCCAGATTGCACTGCTCTCTTTGCTGTCCATATCAATACCTGATGAAATTTTTGAAACAAGACTTGGAATCTCACCAGTAAATTCAGTGCAACCTTTTTGTGTGATGTTGATGGTTTTTGTTGAAGCTTGGTTATCACCATCTTTACAAACACCAGTCCATTTGCCTGTGAAGTTAGTACAAGCAGTAGGAATTTGCATTACGTTTCCTTCTGATTTTTTAAATTTAGCTTCAATTGTTTTTTTAACATCCAAACGTAATTGTTTGGTTATTGATGCTGCATTACCTACTACGGATACTAAAGTCAGCGCGATTGCTAAGCTAAGAACTTTCATGTTCTGCCTCCATAAATTGTTAAGTTAAGTTTAAATCCATTTATACCAACTCAATAAGACCTAGGTTTGAAATCGAAGTCAATAGGTTGATATCAAGTCTGTGGTCTAGATCTTTGAAAAGAAACGGCGCGTTTTTACCAAGCGGAATGTTCTTGTTTTTCAACAGAACGCATATAATTAATTACTGGCTTTAAAATTAAATGGATACTTCACTGTCGTAATCTCGGGCTTTTCTTTAACTGGGAATGTCCATTTTTTAAGTCTTTCCATGCAGCAATCTTCAACTTCAATAGATTCCAAAGTTGAACTCAATACCGATACCTTCTCAACTAAACCTTTGGTGTTAATATCCCACTGAAGAACTAAAGTGCCTTGAATAACCGGATTATTTCGCAAACCCTCGACATAACAACTTCGCATTTCATTCATATTCTTATTTACAACATCGCGGATGGAATCTGAATACCCTCGACTTTGTTGATGAGCGCAAGCACTCAAAAATATGAGAGTTAAAAGTATCAAAGTTTTAAACATCTCTACTCCAAAATAAAAAGCCGGCCTCCGTGTTGATAGAGGCCGGCTTATGAATCTTACTTACCTAAATTATTGCTTGAGTATCGTTGTTGGATCACCCAAGAGATTATAAACTTGAGAGTAATACGTAGCTTTTAATGGATATCCTTTTGTTACTGCATTAAGACCAAAAATATTTAACATTCCAGCAGTCTTAATTTTATCGCGGTAGAATCCATCAAAAAAAGCCTTTTGAAGGATATCGTCTTCATCCCAATAAGAGCTGTTGGTTGTACCAAAAAAACCGATACCACCACGAGCAGCTTTTAACCATGTTTCACCAAATGAGTCAGTAGAAGCACCGAAGGATCCGCTGATGCAGGCAAACGACATTACATAGGGGTTTGCCTCAAGGTGAGTAATATTTTGGATATCAGATTGTGTAAATCTTGGAGCATCCCAAAATGTTACAGCGCCATGGCCTGAATAAACAACAAAAGAACGGCCGTCGTTTACCGAACGAACCACATTGGCTTGCGTCGCCCTATGCGTAATTGCATAGAGAAGATCCCCTCCTGCTTGAGTATTATTAGGAAACATTCCCGTAACACCGGCAGTAGTTGAATAATTATTAATAACATAATTATGCGTACCTTCAGCAACAAGGTAGCGATCGTCGGTAGCGAGCCAAGCGATTTTCTTCATCCAGGCAGTATTTGTGAATTGGTTTTTTTCATAACGAACTAATTTTCCAACCACAACATCAAGCTCAGCCTTGTTTTTAATAGCCAGTCGACCCACAGCAACGTCAGGTGCAGTTTCATCGCCTATATATGAAACCTTATCTACTGAAGCGTAGAAACTATCGGTGTAATGACCATCAACGAAGTGCGCAGGAACATTCTCGATGTCACCAACAATCATAACGTGGGTGAGTGCTAGTTGCGCATTTGAAGCCAAGTACTGCTTACGAATCAAGTTTCTAACAGAGTCTGGTGTAGTTCCGATATTGGCCATGTGAACTGATTCAATATCAAACCCGCGAGTGCGCTTAGTTTCGATAAAGCTTTGAAGACTTGCACTGTTTTCAAGACCGCGCCCAACGATTAATAGAAATTTTGAGCGTGGAACAGACTTCGAGGTTGCGTAGTTCAGCACAGCTTCTGAACCCAGAATATCAAATTCTTGACCAGAAACTTTTACGTCTTGTGATACTTCACCCGTACCGCTGAGTTTTAGTTGCAATGATTCAACAAACTCTAATTCTCGGGTTACTGGGTTAAGCTTCACAGGTGTTACTTCAATCAAAGCTACTTTGTGACCGCGAATGCTATTGATGCTGATCACGCGTGCATCTTGAGAAGGAAATAACGCATTCTTATTATAGACAGATTCATTTTTTTGAAACTTTACAACAACCCCTGCACGTTTTTCTCGTGGAAGTTGCACAGGAACAACATCACCTTGAATGCCGGTACTTTGCCCAGCCATTGAGTGAGTTTTAGAACTTACTACTTCTAAAGAAGCGGACTCAGAATCAATTTCCACTTGAAATCTAATTGCTGGCAATTGTGGTGCGCCAATTTCACTTGTAAAGCTGTGTCGTGGAATTTGAATTTCTGCGAATTGCCCGGCTATTGTTGAAACCTTATTGATATTAAAACCAGGTACTTCTACGTTGATGAAAGTATCTCTCCCCTGAGTAATTACTTTCATTTGTGGTTCTTTTACTACCGAACTTTTATTAAGTGTAAACCATCCCCCGTGTGATTGAACTGTGATTAACAGTCCAATAACCAATAACGATAATCTCATTAGTTCCCCTCCGTGGCGTTAATGAAGTTATGTCCAAAATTCTCATTGACTTTGGTATTGCTGTAAATTCATTTGTACAAAACCATCCGAAGGTCTAGGTGTCAGAGAGTAAAGAGATTAACTTATTTAGATTTTTTAGACGGCGCAGCAATGCGAATAGATTCTTTTGGGTATGTCAGCTTCACAAATTCAAATCGTGTAGGCGTTTTATCATCTTCTAACTTGATGTTGTATTCAACAGCTGTTTCTAAGGTTTCAATTAGACTATCTTGTTGAAAAGCAATCTTCACCTTCACTGTTTCACGAGGATTTAAATCTTTAACTAAAGGCGATGGTTCTAAATTGAGAAACATCATAGTCTCATTGTATTTAAAGTTTGGTAACCCAGCACCGGGGAAATAAGTCCCCTTCGCATTGAAAAGAACACCCAATCTCCTTGCTGCATCATTACTGATATTTTGTTTCATCTCAAATTGCTTAAGTCGATTAGAACTATTTTTTTCTACAGTGGAAGCGCATCCCATGAAAACCATTACCGCTAAACTGTAAATTATTGATTTAAGGATATGCATTTATTTAGCAGAGCCGGTTGATTGAGCAGGTGAATTACTTGAAGGTTTGCCAGAGCGTGTACAATTTGTACATTCGCTCTCATTTTTGAGTTTTTTAATCTCTGCCACAACAAGATCTTTAAGCGGGCGATCTTGATCATCAACCTTTGAGAATAAACCCTCACAAGTAGTGAGTGCATCATGAAAAACTTTTGCAGGCACTGGTTTTATAGGGGAGTGTTCACCTAAGAGACCAAGTAGTACGTGGGCATCTTCTGATGTATGAGTTACATCCTTACGTAATAAATAATCCGAGGTCATTCTTTGAGTTCTGCCCTGAAGCATATTTTTAAATTGGTCTCTCACATTTTGATCAAATGAATGAGTTGCATTTATTTGTTTATATTTCTTTTTTTGTTCTGGCTTAAAGCTGATGAAAAGCGAAGTTACAGTGCTTCCATTTTTCACAGCAGACTCTTTATTTTTCCCAGTTGGACGTCCAATGCTTATGCTGAGATATATTGGCGCATTCCCAGGTTCATTAAGTTCTACATAATATTGATCATGCTTGTAAAAACTATGGAGATGGTTTTTTTTAGAGACAATATTCACAGCTTTCGATTTTTTTGTGAGTGGGATAAATATTGATTCAGTCCCCGTCAGCAAATAGAGTCCGTCTTTACCATCTTTATTTCCCAAGAAATGTTCTACATTTTGATATCGACCAGCTTGTCTAATTTGATCTCGATTTAATTCAGACGGATCATGAGCGTTCAACGTACTTTGTTGATAAATCATGGGGGCACTGTTGAGCGCATGGTAACAAGACGAATATTTTTCTAGCCATGGTTTTGCATCTTGAGAATATGCATAAGATGAAAGAATTAACAAAATTGAAAACAATAAAAATCTAGATGCCATGGGCCCCCCCGGACATAAGTCACATGATCCTAATTATATACTAAAGCTGGAAAAATTTGGTGACAAAAATCGTACTTATTGTGGGGGATTAGACAGTTTGGCGTCGAAACCTTCTACTATAACGACCTACATGCCTGGCACGCATTTGCAAACAAGTTAGGAACTCCTGTTTGAGGATTTTCAAATAAAGGTGATAGGCACCGTTTTTGGAGACAAAAAGTATTATGAAAAATAGAGCAACTTTAATTATCTCAACTTTAATTATCTCAACTTTAATTATCTCAACTTTAGTTATCTCAACTTTAGTTACTACATCTATTGCAAATGCGACTCAAAGTCAGGGAGTTTACCAAAGTCAGAGTATTATTAATCCTGATGATCCATCGCGATTTTCAAATGGTTGCAATAAACCGGGTGAGCCATTAAGTAAAAGGGATTCAAGCGTTAATACTAGTTTCGTTAAAGGAATAAAAATTTGGCGATCTTCCAAAAACATGAATACTTCAACACAAACAGAATTGACCGTCGATGAATCCAATGGACAGGGATATGACTTAACATTAACTTATCTCAACTCCACAGGTATTCCTGAGTTACAACCTAACGTTTCAGTTCAAGAAAAATGGCGACTTAAAATTCCAACTTCAGAGGATTCAACCGTAATGTTTGGTCGCGTCTATCATCCGACACGTGGAATACCATATTTCAATGTAAAATTTTTCCCAGCTCATTTAGGACGATTTACTATCAACCCACCAAAAGGGTGCACAACTTTTGATACAGGCACAAATAATACAATCACCTCAACTGTTGGTACTTTTACATTTGCGAAAACGGGTCAGACAGTTAAAGCCTTTAAGCGTAAATTTATACAAAAAAATATAATGCTAGAATGTTATGAAACCTTTTTTTGGGATAATGCCAAAAAAGCAGGGCTTGGCGATTTTACTCGAATTGTAATTTCCTCCAACGAAGTCCCTTCACCAAACCCAAATTGCGGTGGCGACTCAGTTTTCGTCTACGAAAAAGCCGTCAATGCAAACGGCGAAGTTCTTTCTGAACAAACAACTGAAATGTTGGGGTTTAAATAAATTAAACATGAAATGATAATAATCCCCCCTCGAATAATCTGATTACCGCACAAATATTGTTTACCAAAAAATTACTGTATCAAAAACCTCCGCACAAAATCTCACTCCTGAGTCACCCCCTCCCCTCAAAATCTCACTCCTGAGTCAAAAATCGATTCATAGTTTTTCCAAAAGCATGAATTGCTCTAAGTTTATTGTGATTAGAACAGAGCAGGGTAAGATTCTCTAGTTCCGATGTTCCGCCTAAAGCATACGGAGTAACATGCTCAATCTGAAGAAACCGCCTCGCTGAACATCTTGTTTTTGAAATAAAATCAATAAAGGCGCATTGAGATTCTGCTTTCAACCAAACTTAATCCTTAACATGAGAAGGAATGTAACGAGATTTAGCTTTTAATTTAAGCTTCTCCGGAGAAGCTGCCATGACTTTTAAGACACGCTCCGGAGGAGTTTTTGTAAATAAATTATTCTGAGTGATGATTTGAAGTCCAGAATTATCACTTGATGAAGTAGAGCATTCATTTGAAAGATCAGCGTTCGAAATTTCAACGTTTATCGTTTCTATGTTTGCCTTTTCCACTTTCATCTTTTCTATGTTTGCCTTTCTGCATTCAATATTTTTATTTTTTAATTTAAGCTCAGGATCTTTCTTTTTAAGGGCCTCATCTACAAGCGCCTCAATGAGATCTGTCATCGTAGCGTTCTTATGAGATGTGAGGTTTTTAAGTCGCTCCAACTTTTTCATAAGTTGTTCATTAATCACAAGCTCTAGCTTGAGATGAGTTTCAGATATGTATTTTATCTTTTCTGCTTGTTTAATTGTCTCTGGTGCCAATGTCATCAGAGTTTTTTCAATCTCTCGCTTGGACTTTGATTCCAAACTTGTGAGGAGTTTTATCTTATCAACTTTGGAGTAAGTTTTATCCTTTTTAGCCTCTTGGTTAAAGAAATTTTGCACTTGAGAAGCTGTTGTCAAACTCAACGCACCAGATTCAATGCTCTGAATAATTTCAGGAATTTGTGTGACTAGATCAAGCGCTTTAATTCGTCGATGAGCAGACCCATCATCGTATTTTAATTCTTTCACACAATATTGATGAAAAGACTCATACCCTCTTTCCAGATGAAGTCTTCTTGATCTGACCTCTCGCAGAAGCCCTATTATCTCTAAAGTAAGATTTCTTTCTTCTTGAACTTTTGATTTTAACAGAACATAAAGAACTTGATTTGAAAGTTTTTTAACGTCACTTATTATCGTCATCACACCCTCCACAAAAGTATTAGAATACACTAACATGAGTTTTTCTAAAGACACCCCAGGGTCATCTCAAGACAAAAATTTATCACCTTTATTACTCACCAGAACGCCCAACGTTATGCGAACTCCAGAGCGGGAAAGTATTTTGTGATTAGTGCTATGAAATGCTAAATAGAATTGAAACTGGCCCTTCAGAAAAGACGTCAATCTAAAATTAATATAAATTTTCGAACATTTATCACAGGGTGAATTTGCGATTAAATCGAAATCGAACTAACTTGTAACAAAACCTCAAATATAATAATCAAGCATCAGAAAATGAGTACGAACTTTACTTGAAGCTTGGTTTTCATCATGACAATGAAATCCACGAGCAATTCGGCTGTGAATATCAAAGATGTGACGTGGCAATGAGATTTTCAGGATTTTGAGTAATGCTCAAAACGCCGAGATATTCTCAAAACTCTGAGCGATTTTTATCACACGTCTTTAAAACGCGGATCATTCTCTGCAGGAGTTACGTTCTCGGCACCCGAGGCTTTTTTCATTGGCGCATCTTTAGCCAGTGCATCTAATTTAGTTTGTCCTGCTTCATGCAAATTATTTTTTTCTGCTTTACTAAATTTATTCACTGCTGATGGCCCATGTTCTTTTTTATTATCTTTGGTAAAGGCAATCACATTTTGAGGTTTGCCAGATTGAGCCGCAATATTCATTGATTCTACAGCATGAGCCTTAGAACCATGCTGAATTTTTTCTAACGATAAGACCGTACTTTGTAAAAGTTTTGTTTGATGAGAAAGTTGATCTGAAGCCAGTGATGTACTCTGTGCTAACACATCATTACGATGCGCTACTTGGTCGAGTTGGTTCATCGAAATTGTTATTTGGTTCAAGCCCTGCTCTTGCTCTTTCGATGCAGTTAAGATTTCACTAATCAAAATATTAACAGCACTTACACTCGTCACAATTTCTTCTAGAATTCCACCACACTGCTTTGCCACTACTGTTCCTGATTCGACCTTTGATTTACCCACGGCAATGAGGCCTTGTACTTTTGTTTTTGTTTCAGTCACAATACCTTCTACTTTTTGCATACTTGCAGCAAGCATGTCTGAAATTTCACGAGCCGCGGTTCCACTCATTTGAGCCAAATTACCAACTTCCTCAGCTACAACAGCAAAACCCTTACCGTGTTCACCTGCTCTTGCGGCTTCAACTGACGCATTAAATGAAAGTAGTTTTGTCTGAAATACTATGTCGTTAATAACTTTTGTTTTATTCCCAATTTCAGCAATTACTTTAATAATTTCCGTAATACGCAGATTGCTAGCATCAACCTGCTTCATAATGTCATCATTACTTTGATTGATATCTTCGATTGCATGAATCATATCATCCACAGCACTCTTGCCTTTGTTAGCAGCAATTTGACTTGTACCCGCAGTTGCTGAAGATTTATTTGCATTCTCAACACTTTTTGCCACCATAGCACTGATCTCATCGAGGGTAGCGGCTGTTTCTTGAATTGCTGATGCTTGTTCTGTTGCAGCACTTGAAAGTTCTTGAGATGTAGCTACGAGTTGAATACTTGAAGAATTGGTTTCACCGGCAACGTTCTTTAATTGAAAAACGGCCTCTGATATGTTCTTCATATTTTTCTTTAAACTTCGCATGATAAGAAGTGTCACACAAAGTGTAGCAAAAAGTGCAGCAGCACTAAACACCAACGAACGAGTACGCCCATCAACTAAACTAGCTGTACGAATATCAAGTAAATTATCAAGCTCTAAAACTGAAACATCCCATAATCTATAGCTTGCATTAAGAGCATCATCGCCCGCTTTTAAGAAATCTTCTGGGCTCACAGAAACATTTGGCTCTTCAGCAATTCTTTTAACCAAAGTGATAAAAGACTCCATCGCAACCGTGTTCGCAGTTAAAAAGGGCGGTACCTTCGTTTGAAACGATGCGCTTGTACCATAAAAATTAGCATCTTCATTTAATGCTGTTTGTGCACTGCCATTGATACGATCAAGATCTGATTGCTTGAGAAGTGCAGCATACACACTGAGTTGAATTTTTTGTTCTGGAGTAATCAATTTTCGACGAACTATACCTTCAACATTACCGATCACTTCTTGAATTCGATCTTGAGTTTATTGTACTTTGCATACAAATTAACCAATCAAAGTACATTAGGCTCGAATAAACTTACAAAAAGCTATGCTGTTAATATCTCAATTAAAAAACCAGAAAGTAAATTGAGAATAATATACCTGAAATTCGAAGATAAAGAAAAACTCCTTTCTATTGTTAAGAAAATCTCATCACACTCCCCGCCTACAATTGTCTTCGTCGCTAATTATCAAGATACATTGCAAGCGTTGAGTGATTCGTTTAGGGCGACAATGTCACTTTCAGTTGAAACACTACAACTGCCCATGACGCTTAAAGCTGGCACCATTTATGTATCAGATATTTCAAAGTCTATGAATGAGTTGCACTTACAAAGTAGCCTTAAAAAAACATCAATAATTATACTTAGTGAAATTACAAATGCAGACTTTAATAAATTCACAATATGGCAATCAGCACAAATTATTCTTGAAGAAACAATTAAACATTCTCTAAATGGTGCTGATGTAGAATTAATTACAGATATTGTTCCAGCTACTAGCATTATGTATAGCTCTGATATTTTTTTAAGTAAGGATGAATAAATTGTTAGAAACCGCGGTACTTGTAAAATCAAATGAAATAAAATTTTCATATGTACCGACGGTATATCATGTTAAAGGCAGTGATATTTCAATTATTTGTTTAAATAATCCAACAAACTCTTTTGGTGGCTTGGTTTGCTGGAATTCTAGAGATCCACTACCCGAAAATCTATTCATTCAATTATTAGACACATTCAAACCCGCTCCAAATAATTCGCTCCATGTAAAAATAGTTGGGAATGAGAAAACAATTAAATTAATGCGAGAGTTTACAAAACAGCATAATCTCAAAATACAAGGTCAGTTTTTAATCGAATCAAATGACTTAGAGGCGTATTATCATACTGAGAATGGAAAACTTCGAGTTAAAAAAGAAACTGACCCGATTCATTTGGACACTCATAAAAAAATAAAAGTACTTATTGTTGACGATTCTAAAGTTATTCGAAAAATATTGAGAGAAATTTTATCTACAGATAATGAAATCCATATCGTCGGAGAAACAGGTCACCCACTTCAAGTTGAAAGTATGCTACAAGAACTAAAGCCTGATGTTATGACTTTGGACATTCATATGCCAGAAATGAATGGCGTGACACTTATTGAAAAGTTATTCCAGAAAACACCAATCCCAACAGTTTTAGTCTCCTCATTAAGTATGGAGGACGGCGATTTAGTGTTACGAGCATTACGCCTTGGTGCTGTTGATTATATTCAAAAACCTTCTTGGAATGAGCTCCGTGAAATTACACCACTCATAATCGAGAAAGTTAAAGCAGCCTCAAAAGTAATCGTCGCAAAAAAAACACCTCCTAATATTGAAATAAAAAATTCTGATAAAATTATTTCAGATCTAGACAAATCACTCATCATAGGAATTGGAGCTTCAACCGGTGGAACTCGAGCAATCGAACATATTTTAGCTCAACTCCCAAAAGATATTCCGCCGATAGTAATCGTTCAGCATATTCCCACATTGTTTTCTGACGCTTTTGCTAAACACTTAAATCGCATTTGCTCTTTTGAAGTAAAAGAAGCTACAGATAGAGATGAAATTATTCATAATCGAGTGCTAATAGCACCTGGCGGAAAACAAATGTCTGTTATTAAGTCTGCAGGCACTTTTCGCGTTCACATTACCAACGATCCACCTGTGAATAGACACCAACCTTCTGTCGATGTGTTATTTAGTTCATTGGCACACATAGTAGGTAAACAAGCCCTAGGCATCATTCTCACTGGCATGGGAAGCGATGGTGCTGCTGGCTTACTTGAAATGCGAAAAGCTGGTTCATTTACAATTGCTGAAGATGAGTCAAGTTGTATTGTGTTTGGTATGCCACGGGCAGCTATTACTAAGGGGGCGGTAGTGCAAGTTTGCCCTCTAAATGAAATTGTTCAATTGTTATTAGAAAAATTCAGTACAAATAAAAAAAGTGCTTAAAATTTAATTTATTCGATAATCAATACGCCAAATGAAATAACTTTTTTTTCAATTTTTTTAATCCAACGAATTTCAACAAAAAAAATTGGCAGATTGTTTATTTTTATTTTTAGTTTTTCACCGACCATAATTTCACGGTTTTGAACTGCAACTAGTTTATAGCCTTTAATTGATTCTTCTAAAACTAATGCGATAATTTCAGGTGTAAATTTTTTAGCTTCATGATTAAACGATATGAGAGCTAAAGTGTTAGGCTCTGCCTCAAACCTAATTTTCTTCCTTTTATTCTTCGTATCTATATTCATGGTTTTGTATCCCATATGTCTTTTTCACCTATAAAAGTTTTTAAATTCAATAGTTTTTTATCTTTAATAGTATACCCAACCCCGTAAAGCGTTTCAATTGAATGGTCAAAGTTTTTCAGCTTACGCCTCAAAGATAAAATATGTACATTAATTGTACGACCCAATACGAAAGTATCTCTCCATACACTAGATAAAATCTGATCACGACTCTGTACTGAAGGCATTTTCTCAAGTAAAAACTTAAGCAATTTATATTCAACGTGTCCTAATTCAACAATCTGTTTGTTAATTAAAACTTCCATCGTGATTGGATTGAGCTCAAGATTGCCGCATGTAATGATACTTTTAAAATCAGAGTTCATGTATTCGATAAAACGCATTATTTTTGAATCAATGCGAACCAGCAATTCTTCAATTTCTATAGTTTTCAAAATAACATCGTCTGCACCATTTTGAAATGCTAAAACTTTTTCTTGCAATTCAACTTGCTCAGATAATACGAGCAAGGGAATATGTTTAGTTCGAATATCGCTACGAATATTTCTGCACATCGTTAATGCTAATTTATTTGGCATTTGAAGATTTATTAAAATTAGATGTGGCATTTCACTCATGGCCAGCTGATAACCTTGTTCTTCAGTCGTAGCGATAGACACATTGTAATAAGGCGTAAGTTTGTTTCGTGTGGCATTGCAATTTATTTCATCTGTATCGATAATTAAAACTTTATGTGGAAGCGATATGTTCATTCACAAGCCCCTGGGGATGCATGATACTTATCTAATTATCTTGTAGATTAATGAGCTAAGGAACTAAAAAGCTAAAAACCAGTTAAGTACAATACTAGACTTTAGTTTGGCAGACTCGCTATTAGTTGGTAATTTTCATAAACTAGACTACAAAAAATCAATACTCGACCGATACCTTAGTATGGCACTACTTAAGTATGAGGTCAAAAAATGAAGAATAAAAATCTGCTAATGCTGGCCCTTTTGGTTATTTCAATCAGCATGACAGCTTGCACTGGTACTAAACTAAAGCGATCGACACTACTTTCTGAAGGCGGTAATAGCGCAAAAACAAAACCTATTCCAAATGAGACCTTCAGTTCACTGCGTTTACACCCTGAGAACCCAAGATATTTTCAAGATATCGCAACCGGCAACCCCATTGTATTTGTGGGTTATCAAGGGTTAGTGCCAACTTCGCGAGTATCTCTTGTTGTTAATAATTTTGAAAAAGTGAAAGCCTCTGGTTTGAATTACACACGTATTTGGCACTTTTTGCCATGGGAGAAAGCTTGTGGAATTTTTCCGTGGGTTCAAATTTCTGGTTTGAACATAAAAGACGGCGAAGCTTGCGACATGAATATTGATGTGCCATCAAGTCAACGCCGAATATATGATTTAACAAAATGGAATGACGAGTATTGGACAAGACTTCGAGCTACATTAAAACAAGCAACAGAGGCTGGCATTGTTTCTGAAATCATGTTGTTTGAACATTCTGGCATGAAGGCACCTGCGTGGAATTATAATCCATGGGCTACTAATAATAATATTAATAGTCTTGAGAGTAGTAATGCAAGTGGTAGTGGGTTTCCCACTTTTTATGAGTCGGCAAAACGACCGAAACTTCGCCAGTTTCAAGAAGAATATATTAAAAAAATGATTGATGAAACAATCGGTTTCAACGTTGTGTACGAAGTCGAAAACGAACATGATGATTTTTCTGACGCAACTTGGGCAACACAAAATGGTCAGTTCATTAAAAATTATATTGCGACTAAGTATCCAGGCAAAACTAGGTTAGTATCTTACAGCAGTCTTGATAATGAATTAGAAGATCTCTACAAGACATCAGATATTGATATTATTAATATTCATCCACTGGGTGAGATTGAACGGTACCCGTACAATTTGAGCAGTTATATCGAAGGTCGTTGGGGTTTTGCAAAACCTATCAATAATGATGAATTTGGAAATCATACTAAAAATGAACCGGGTTTACGAAATGCTACCTGGATGACCTTGCTCAGCGGTGGACACATTCATATTGAAGAGCCAGACGTATCTATTGATGCTCCGGGAATTATCTTAAATATGCAAAAGTTTATTAAACAATCCGGATGGGATTTTATTCATGCAGCTCCAAACAGGCGCTATAGCTTTGGTGGCAATTGCATGATCCAACCTGGTGTTGAGTATGTTTGTTATTACTATTTTAATAGCGCGAAAAAGTCT
This sequence comes from Oligoflexia bacterium, assembly GCA_034439615.1. Taxonomy (NCBI): domain Bacteria; kingdom Pseudomonadati; phylum Bdellovibrionota; class Oligoflexia; species Oligoflexia bacterium. The sequence continues at coordinate 96,365 of JAWXAT010000034.1, forward strand.
CTCAGCGTAGCTGCTGGTAATTATCAAGTAAAATGGTGGAACCCTCGTGTAGCCGGCTATGCAGATTCAAAACCTTTAGTGCATGCAGGAGGTGTACTTTCATTAACACCGCCTTCATCTACTGAGAGTTGGGTATTACATATCAAATCTGATATTGCTCCTACATTTAGTGCGACACTCACTGCACCACCTGCGCATTCTTGCTCAACGATGTTGTACAACGAGTTTAAAAACTTAACTTGTCCAACAATAGAAAATCAATTTGGCGCAAAAGTAAAAGCCGCACAAGCAACAACAATGAATACGTATTCAGAAATTTTTGACAAAAACGATATGGCCTGCGGAGATTGCCCCTTTGTTAAAGACCCAGGTCTTTATCACTGGCTGGTTTCGGAGCATGTCTCAGATTTAGGTCTTTGTGCCACCTGGGATAATGAAGAGCTACTTGTGAAAAATTCAAATAATTTTTCTGAGAACTATGACATTCATTTAGGAAGTGGTCATGTTTGGGGCGGCGGTGGAAAATATTTTGCTACTTGTAGCCCAGCCCAAGTAATCTGGGCCCCTCAGACAAAGTGAATAAAGAACGACCTCATAACGACGAGAGTTCAATAGGCACAAGCTTCCCCGGAGGAGCGATTCGTCCTAAAAGAAGTTGTGTCATTAAAATCGCTCAAATTGAATCACAGTATATAATCCGGTAAATCCGGTACCCTAATCCGGTAAATCCGGTACCCGGTACCTTTTTCGGACTACAACGCGTCAAATGCATTATTTTTAGCAAGCAGCACAGTGCTGGGATTGCATCTGTAGTCGACGATGCCAAGAAAAGCCGTTCCATTTTCAAATATTTTTCCTTTGCATATAAATGCTAGGGCACACAATAGAGAAGCGTTTAAAGCTCCTATGGATGAAATATGGCTGATAATGGAGAATTATCTTTTTGTAATTTCGAGTATTTTTGAAATAAAAATTCATTCTTTTGTTTTGATGCCAAATCATTTTCATCTTATTTTTCTACCAACGGAAAATAATGTGGGAGCGGCATTGAATTATTTCATGCGTGAAACCAGTAAAGAAATTGGTCTAATTTCACATAGAATCAATCAAGTCTACGGAGGTCGAAATTATAAAACTCTCATCACAAATGAGCGCTATTACTTAACAGCCTACAAATATGTTTATAGGAATCCAGTTAAAGCAAAGCTATGTAATCGAGTTGAAGATTACAGGTACTCTACTTTAAGTAGTCTTATGGGAAATACAAAAAGCTTCATTCCACTTGAGGAAGATACTTTACTTTTTTCTCCAAATTTTTCAGAAAGAACTCTGCTCTGGTTGAATGAGGAACCGCTGAAAAAAGATTATGAAGATGCCACTAAGGCAATGCGCAGAAGCATTTTCACACTCCCACTTGATAAAGACTCAAAAAAACTAAGTAGACTCGAAACCGAACTTTTCTGACGCAGTGCTAACGAAAAAGGTACCGGGTACCGAATGGTGCGGCCGACAGGAGTCGAACCTGTGACCCTCAGATTCGAAGTCTGATGCTCTATCCAGCTGAGCTACGGCCGCTTAATGACTGGGCTAACGAATGTAATCGAGTACCCTTGGGCTCTCCTTAAGTCAAGAATTCCTGCTACTTATCATAGAAATAGATGATTTATAAAACCAGACTTCTAGCCTCAAGGGAGGCGGCTCCATAGACGATAACTTAAGTATGAAGCACAACTTCGAACAATTCACTCGTCGGGCGTTTGACCAATGGAAAATCGCTAACCCCTGGTTACGCCTCGGCGCTCAATTGATTGATCAAGGCCTCATTGGATTCGCGACAGGATCAATTCTAACATTTCTATTTCCAGAAAAAGCATGGACAACACTTTGGTGGATAACTTGGCTCCTATTTTGGCCCTTTGTTTCTCTATCAACTCAATGCCTCTTTTTATCTATAATGCATACCACGCCGGGCAAAAAAGCATTTGGACTTCGCATTCAATCAGCAAAACCCAATCACCCACTTTCTCCTTGGCAGATTTTAGAAAGAACTACGGCTTGGTGGCTTGGATTTTTCACCATAGGTGCTAGCTGGAGTACAATTTTAAGTCGCAGTGACAGACGCGCTTGGCATGACATCGTCGCTGAAACAGTTGTCGTACATGACGAAGTATTTCCAAACTACATTAGCCCTATTGAACGCAAAGTCGGTCGTGCATGGGCAATCACCGTTTCTTTTTTGCTGATATCCGCACTCTCAGTTTCACTTTTAATAAATATCAAAAAACTGAGCAACTCAGTAACTGAAAAATCAACAGCACTCTCACCAAGTAATCGAAAACAAATAGAGAGTTTTTCTTGGCTTATGCTCATAGGCGAACTTCCACAAATCGTTGATCAAGGCATGCCCAAAAATGATGAAAAACTTTTAAGTGCAATGACTCATTTTTCAAAAGCACGCACTCTACCATCTGTTGATCGTTATGCTTATTACAAAGAAAATATTCAAGTGACTGAAGATTGGCTTTGTAGGCCCGGGCAAACAGCTTCGCAAGAATGTCAGTCAGTCCAACTCATGGCTGCACTCTTAAGCGAAAAATCACTTGATGCCCAAACTCCAGGTGCGCTCTTAGTCTTAAAAGTAATTTCAAATCTTGAAAAACTTGATTCAGTGAATGATGAACTAGAATATTTAGTTAAAGAAAGTAAAACAGCCCTTCTTAATTCTGCACAGTACTTGGCCATGAAAACTAAACAAGCTCTGCTTAATCAAAAAAAGGGTGACTTTAAAAAAGCTTATGAAGTTCTTGCTCAAGATGTTGAATTTCTGGAACAAGACAATATGGGAGCATCTGAAAAAATTCTCTTTGATACACTCGTTAACACAGCTTGCGAATCTCAGGCTTTAACAGATTGCACACAAGTCATTAGTCAATGTACCCGACTTCCTTTTTGGTCTGAGTGGAGTGCTGGGTGTCGAGCTAAAGAAAAACCTGATACAAATACAGCTCAATCATTGGGTTATTGGTGGAAAGTAGCCAATAGTGATGTGATGGTTCCACTTGCTGATTGGGAGAAATCAAAAACAGCTATTGAAAATGTGAATCAAACTGAATTTGAAAAAAATATTATTCAAGCCCTTGATCTTGCAATCGCAGTAAAGAGTCAAGATCCACAAAATCTTGTAGCACGCTCTCAAAATCTAAGTGTTCATAATCCACTTTGGGGATGGGCCCAGAAGCAAGCCATCGGAAAATTTGGCAAACAGTGGTCTCTACTCTTAAAAAAGCCAGAACAAATGCAACTTGCACATTTTAAATTGATGCCTAAAAATGCCAACGCAAAGCGAGCCATCGCCAGCGAAAAAAGCCTCGTAAAGAAGAAGAAAAAAAAGAAAAAATAAGTTATTAGAAAATTAGCGAGTAACGCTACCAGTGGGTTTACGCCCACCAGCGGGTTCGGTGCCACCTGGGATAATGAATTCTTTGGTGAGTGGGAAAAACGCATCAGCAGCTTGTTGCATATCAGTGCTGGTTGCTTCAGGCCAAGCCCAGATCTCTGTGCGACAACCACGTGATTTCAGATACCAAATAAGGGGGAGATAATCTTTATCTCCTCCAAGAATAATAACTACATCTAATTTTTCAGCTAGTGTGACAGCATCGATAATGAGAAAACAGTCAGCGTTTTTAACAGGGCGTTTTACTTCTCCACCCATACGCGACCAAAATACTTCAAACTCATTAGATATTTCTTTGAATTGTGGCTTGTAATAAATGATACGGATGATTTCACGATCGCCAACATTTTCTAGGATTTTTTTGTAATCTGTTCGGCCGCTGTGATGTTTCCATCCAGATGTTTCGATATTTTCGGCATCAACGAAGATACCTACTTTTTGAAATACGAGACCTTTTTTGTGTGCTGACATTGCCCTACTTAACTAATGAAGAAGATCGCCCATCCATGGGCACCAAGGTCTTTGACCTTGTAACCCCTCTCCCTGTAGTTTCGTGTTTTAAAAAAACTACTCTGTACCACCTCGGTACAGCCCCCAACTTGTGCCCCTCGTAATGTACAGAACCGAATTACTTCTATTCCGACGAGAGCGAACTTCTGATGAATATATTAGAAAGAATGTTTACTTAAAGGTAAAGCATTAATGTAAGAAAATATCATTTTTTATAAAAATAATTAGCTCACGTGCGTCAAATTTATGAGCTCAGTTGCCAGAAGACTTACGCAGTGTCAGTATTATCGCATGATTCTCAAAGAGTTTTCCAATGCCCTCATATTAGACAAGCCAAGTGGTGCCTCAACCCACACGCCCGATGGCGGCGTTACAGAAGGCTTTTTAGAAATGGCGCAACGACTTTTCGATCGTACTCTGTGGGCCGTACATCGTCTCGATCACGGAACCTCGGGTTGTCTTTTAGTAACCACCTCTAAAGAAGCGGTCATGGAGTGGACACAAAAACTCAAGTCTGCCAAAAAAAAATATATATTTATTTCTCCACATGAATCTAAAGAATCTGTCTGGAAATATGAAGGTCGCATTGAAAAAACCGGAAACCATCGTTTTGAATTGGTTGAAGGCATTTCAAATAGTTTCACTAAATTTGCAAAACTCGGTACATCACCATTTGGATTTTTATATGAAGCAGAAATTTCAAGTGGCAAAACTCATCAGATAAGAATTCATGCACAAGCTTCAGGTATTCCAATTTTAGGAGATGCAGAGCATGGAGGAAACCCCTTTGTTCGGTTAATGCTCCACTCTAAAAGCCTTGATTTTGAAGGTGAAAAATACATCTCACCTCTACCCACTTTATTTATTCAAAAAGAAAAACCCGACACAGATCATGCAAAATTCTTATCAAGCTATGATCGAAGGCGTTTTCTCATTAATTTTGAAAAGAAAAACACTGATAGTTTTCGCCTTGTACATCGCGAATGGACAAAAAATTTTAAGCCTAAATTGTGCATAGAAAAACTAGGAGATGTTTTACAATTCCAAAACTATACTGAGAAAACCATCCAACCCCATTTTGCCCAAACGTTAACTGAAAGCATCGGATGCAAAAAATGGTTTATCAGAACCATGAAAAACAGAGGCTTAAGTGTCGCCCTTGAGAATAACAACATTAATAGCTCAATTGAACTACCTGATAAATGGGTGATCACAGAAAATAAAATAAAGTTTGAAATGCGCTCAAACCAAGGCCTCAGCACCGGATTATTTTTAGATCAGAGAGAAAATCGAAAAAAAGTATTACAAAGTTCAGAAGGTAAACGTGTTGCCAACTTTTTCAGCTACACATGTGGTTTTAGTTTAGCCGCAGCCCTAGGCGGAGCCCATGAGGTGATCAGCATAGATACCTCAGGTGCAACTCTTGATTGGGGAAAATGTAATTTTAAACTCAACGGACTCAACCCTGATCAATATGATTTTTTTGTGGCAGATTCTATTTTCTTTTTAAAGGCATGCTTAAAAAGAGAGCGTCAATTTGATTTAATAATTATTGATCCACCCACATTTTCACGTCACAAACACGGGGTTTTTAATCTTAATGAAAATCTTGATGAACTTTTAGACTTTGCCTTTAAATGCCTAGCCCCTCACGGGCGACTATTGTTCACACTCAATGATGAATCAATCACAAGCCAGTTTTTAGGCAGACGTCTCGAGTTGTCGGTTGAACGCACAATTAAAAAAGTCATAAGGCTTGAGCGTTGTCACCCGCCTTATGACTTTGAATTTCCATTAGAGCGAAACACAGTGATGAAAGGTTTTTGGATTTATTTATAACCAAAAGCTATAACGAGTACTTATTTTTTATGATGAGCCCTAATCACTGTTTTGATATTACCACGCACACTAAAATCACCCACAACTTCAATTTCCCAAGGGTCAAGGAGTTTAATCAAGTCATCAATAATGATGTTAGTCACATCTTCGTGAAACACATTCATGTTTCTAAATTTATTGATGTAGAGTTTTAAACTTTTAAGCTCTACACATTTTTTATCGGGTGAATATTTAATCTGAATAGTCGCAAAATCTGGGAACCCACTACGCGGACAAAGACACGTAAATTCAGGACAAGTGAATTCGATCCAGTATCTTCGTACTTGGGTGCGGTTTTCAAAACACTCTAATTGGGCGTTTTTGATCATCTCTTCGCCGTGAAGCATAACTTCCTCCAAAGGCTTAATTAAAATCAGGATCTCTTAATTTTTTCATGCAGAAATTGACAACATAAATGCGAAAACATCAATTGAGCATCTTCACAAATTCCATAATTATACGATTCATAATGTATAGCGACATCTGAGAGTGGTTTTAATTTTCCACCACTAAACCCTACAAGGCTTATCACTTGTGCTTTTTTTAGACGTGCGTATTCAACAGCCTTAATTATATTTGGTGAATTACCACTAGCTGAAATCGCAATACAAACATCACCCGGATTTAAAAGATTTTTAAGCTGCTCAGCAAATATAGATTCATACCCACAATCGTTGGCGTATGCGGTAAGTAAACTCATATTATCAGCAAGGCCCATCACTCGGAGACGTTTTTTATTCTCAACTGATGTCCCCTTAGAAAGATCATTAACCATATGAGAGCTGGTTCCCGCTGAACCACCGTTGCCAAAAATAAAAACCTGCTTGTCTTTTTCATAGGCCGCCCACATGACTTCCATAGCTTGAGTAAATGCCTTACCAAGATACACGTCAAAAATTGAATGTGCCTCTTTAAGATAATTGCTAGCAAAGTTTGTAGGTGTAAAATCTGATGGCATTTCACTCATATTCATTTCCTAAAATTAGAGGTTTAAATTTAACCGACAAAAATTATCTTGCTGCCTTGAGCTTCAAATTCTACATCAAAAAGCTTAAGATCCTTAAGTTCGTTTTTCACAGCATTTTGTTTGCCTGGTTCACAAAATACCATGAGAAATCCCCCACCACCAGCTCCTAAAATCTTACCACCCCAAGCACCTGCCTTTAGGGCTTGCTCGTACCATTTGTCTATCTGGGAACTAGATATATTAGAGGCCACAGACTTTTTTAGCGTCCATGCGTCGTGAAGTAGCTTTCCAAAAGACTCTAATGACTTATTTGCTTCAAGGACTGTCTTCATTTTTCGAGCGATTTGAGCCATATCACTTAATGTTTGGCGCTTTGCTTTGGTGTTCTCTTTTTGTTCTTGAAGAATACTTTTAGCCGCTCGTGTTTGACCGGTGTAAAAAAGCATGCAATGGGCTTCTAATGCATTTTTTGTATCACTGGTACAAACGATCGGATCAACAGTTACATCGCCTGAAGATTTAAATTGAATGAACTGTAAGCCCCCGTAGGCTGAGATGTATTGATCTTGTTTTCCGATTGGTTCGTGAAGTTTATTAATTTCAATATCACTTGCTTCACTGGCCAATTCTTCTGCAGTTTGAAATTTACCTAAGTATCCTTTTACAGCGTGAAGCATGGCGACGGTAAAACTTGAACTAGAACCAAGCCCTGTGCCAGCTGGAATATCAGCCATTGAAATAACTTCCACCCCACCTTGAGGCAAATACTGACTAAGCACATATTTAAAAATAGGATGTTCAATATCTTTGACGTGATTTTGGATTTCTGTTTTTGAATAACTCAATCGAATTGTATTATCAAAGCGCTTATTAATTGTGATGTGCATATATTTATTAAGTGCTGTTGAAAGTACGGCACCGTCTTCTTCTTGATAAAAACTAGGAAGATCAGTACCTCCGCCCGCAAAACTTAACCTAAAGGGTGTTCGTGAAATAATCACCGATTCGTTCCTCAAAAAGTGCTAACCGCTCTGGAGTGCCGATATCAAAAAATCGCTGCGAGCATTTAATTGCCGCCACCGAGCCTAATTGAATAGCAGATTTTAAAAGTTCACTTTCAAATGAACATACCTTAAGGGCATGACCTTTAAACAGCGTTTTTTTAACTCCATACACACCAGCTTCTACATGCGTCAAATCAGGGGAAATTTGAGCCCCAATGGCTACTTTTTCATAACGTTTCACTCGTAAACCCTCTAACCCGACGTTAAATGGTACTGAGGTATTTTCACGATTATCGTAAACAGTCATCACAACATCTGTCATGGGCGCTTCAAGGCCGCTGAAAACCTGGCTAACATTAACAGGTAAAAAACTATCTCCAAAAAGTAGTAAAAAACTTTCATTTAATTTTTGATAAGCTTGAATGAGGGCTCCACCTGTACCCAGTGGGGTCACTTCTTGACTGTATTGAATGTAAACACCAAATTGCGAACCATCACCAAAGTACTCATGAATGAGTTCACCTTTAAAACCAGTAAGAAATAAAAAATCAGTCACCCCTTCATTTTTAAGATAGTCAATTTGCCAATGAAGAAATGGTTTGCCACGAATTTTCATTAATGGCTTTGGAGTATCTTTAGTCAAGGCGCCAAGGCGTGTGCCCAAACCACCAGCTAAAATTACGGCTTGAATAGACATTAAGTACTGATCCCTAATTCTGAATCACTTAAAATATCTAAAACGGCTTTTTTCACAGCTTGTGCAGAATCAAGTTTTGGTTTAAAACCCAAATTTTGAAGTTTTGTTCCATCAAGATAAACTCTTGCAACATCCCCTGGCCATCCGCGAGAACCGCCCGTGTATTTGATTGTACTTGTGAGTTTCATCCCATCAATAACGAGCTCAGCGATTTTAGCAACAGAGCAAATTCCATCACTGCTGAGATTAAAAAGATTCACCTCTTGATGTGAATTGGTAAGTCCAAAAATCATTCCGTCAAGACAATCATCAACATGGAGATAACTTTTAGATTGTTTTCCATCACCCAAAACTTCTAACAGTTTATAG